>JAJXTQ010000100.1 GCA_021783685.1 Pseudomonadota bacterium
GATCGTGGTGGGGGCCTGGGTGCTGATGCGGGCCCGCCGCGCCGGCACCCTGCACCGGGTGCGCAATGCCCCGGCGCATGTGCTGGGCAATGGCCTCTATATGCTGCGCCTGGGCGAGGATGGTCGCGGCCATGCCCAGGTGATCCGCCCGCGTCGCGGCTGTCCGGAAATCGATCTGACCCGCCGCCCCGAGGACGATCTCGATCGGCGCGGGCGCTTCTTCTACGTCAGCGAGCCTGGCCGGGAACCCTGGTCGCTGACCCGCCAGCCCTGCCCGGGAACCGGGGTACGCCATCGGGTGACCGAGATCTCGACCACGGCGTTGTGCTACCGCGCCGATGCAGCGGACTTGACCGCGTTTGCCCGCGTCGAGGTACCGCCGGACGATCCGGTCGAGTGCTGGACGATCACCTTTGAGAACCACAGCAACCGTCCGCGCCGTTTGCGCCTGACCAGCTTCCAGGAGTTGACGCTTGGCGCTGCCGAAGCCGCCTCCCGCCACCCGGAATTCAATGCATTGCACGTCGGTACCCGGTTTGTCGCGCCTCTGGCCGCGCTGCTGGCGCACAGCCGCCTGCTGACCGATATACGCGGGCGGCCGGCCGCCGAGGTGGCCTTTCACGCGGCGGCAACCGATGGACAGGGTGTGCGCCTTGCGGGCTACGAGGACAGCCGCGGCCGCTTCGTCGGTGCCGGCGGTCTGGCGTGCCCGGATGGTCTGGCGCCGGATGCGCCGCGGGCGCCCGATGACGAGGGCCTGCTGTACAGCTTCGACCCCGCGCTGTCGTTGACCTTGGGGGTGACGGTTCCGACCCAGGGCAGTGTTAGCGTACGTTTTGTCACCGGCTACGCGGCCAGCCCCCAGGTCGCCGTGCGACTGATCGCGCGCCGTCTGGGTACACCGCTGCCGTCAGCGGCCGTGCTGGAGCTTGCCCTCGACCGTGTCCGCATGCAGCGCGATGCCGAGCCGCCGGCGCACAAATTCAGCGCAGATGGCTGGACGCTCGGCGTCGATGGCAATGCCCCGCGGCCCTACAGCCATCTCATGGTGAATGCCCTGGGCCAGGGCGCGATGCTCGACAGCGCCGGATATGTCGCCGCCTTCGCCGGCAACAGCCAGCAAAATGCCCTCACCCCATTTCGGCTCGGCGATGCCGGTCACCGTCTGCCGGGCGAGGCGCTCTATGTGGTCGATCTCGCTACCGACACCTGCGGCGGACCCACCTTTGCGCCGCTGCGACGCGGTGATATCCCGCATCGGGTCGAGTTCGCGCCCGGTCAGGCGCGCTTTGCCAGTACGCTCGCGGAGTTCGATCTGGAGCTGACCCTGTGCGTACCGCCGGACGTATCCGCGCAACTGCGTCTGTTGCGCATCGCCAATCGCGGCAGCGCGGCGCGCCGCTGCCGGGTGGTGGCCTACTTCGAATGGGTGCTGGCGGAGCTGCCCGCGGACAGCCGGGGGCGGCTCGAACTCGTCACGGAAGCGGGCGCCGTCTACGCCCGTAATCCCGACAACCTGTTTGCGCCCGGCTGGGCATTTGTTGCGAGCAGTCTCGATCAGCCGGTGGTGGAGACCGTGCGCAGCCGCTTCGCGGGCACCGCCGCGGGCCTGCTGCCGTGCTTCGTCAGCCTGGGCACCGGCGATCCGGCGGCCGTGGACGATGGCAGCCGGGTCGCGGCTTTCTCGGGCGAAGTGGAAGTGCCGGCGGGCGGCGAGTTGTGGGTGAATTTCGCGCTCGGCCAGGCCCCGACGCTCGATGCTGCCCGTGCGCTGGCCGCGCGCTATCGCGACCCCGCCGCGGCGCAGGCGACACTGGCCGTAACCGAGGCGGACTGGCGCCGCCGCCTCGGCGAGTTGCGCATCGAAACCAATCGCAAGGACTTCGACCGCCTCGTCAATATCTGGCTGCCCTACCAGGTGCTGAATGCGCGGCTGTGGGGACGCTGCGGCCCCGAGCAGCGCTCGGGAGCCTATGGCTTTCGCGATCAGTTGCAGGATGTGCTGCCCCTGCTGTTGATCGATCCAAAGCTGGCGCGGGAACAGATTCTGCGCCACGCCGGCCAACAGTTTCCGCAAGGCGATGTGCTGCACTGGTGGCACCCGACGCCCACCGACGGCACCGGCTTTGGGGCCCGCACCCGGGCATCCGACCCGCAGCTGTGGTTGCCCTACATTACGGCTCAGTACATCACCGCCACCGGCGACATCGGCATCCTCGCGGAAGAGATGCCTTTCCTCGAAAGCGAACCCATTCCCTACGGCGCCGACGGCATCGGGTTTGCGCCGCGTCCCGGCGCCGAACGCGTCGCGCTCCACGAACACTGTCGCCGCGCCATCGACTTCACACTGAAGCAGCGCGGCCGTCACGGCCTGCCTCTGATCGGCAGTGGCGACTGGAACGATGCCCTCGACCGCATCGGCCATCGCGGCCGTGGCGAAAGCGTGTGGCTCGGTTTTTTCCTGCATCGGGTGCTGCTCGACTGGGAGGCGCTGGCGCGCCGCCGTGGCGACGCGGCAACTGCCGTCCGCTGGCGCGCTGAAGCCGTCCGCTTGCGTGCGGTGCTGGCGGCGATGCGCCGCAGCGGACGCTATGTGCGCGCCATCGCCGACGACGGTACCGAATTGCTCCATGCCAACGCCCTCACGGCGGCTTGGCCCGCGCTGTCCGGGGCCGTGGCCGCCGCCGATGCGCTCGCCGCGTTGCGCGCCGATCTGGCGCTGCTTGAAGGCCAGCATCTGGTGCGCGTCCAGACGCCGGCGTTCGATGAAGATTCGCTACCCTGGCCCGGACGTATCGCCCTCTATCCGCCCGGTGTGCGCGAGAACGGCGGCCAGTATTCCCATGGTGCATCCTGGCTGGTGGACGCCCTGACGGCGCTCGCGAGGGACGCCGACAACGTCTCGGATGCCGATCATCTGCGCGCCGAGGCGTTCCGGTTGTGGCAGAAAATTTCACCCCTGGGCCGGGATCATCCCGACGTCGCCGGTCGTTACGGTCTCGCGCCCCATCAGCAGCCGGCGGATATTTACAGCGGCCCCGGCCACGAAGGTCGCGGTGGCTGGAGCTGGTACACCGGCGCGGCGGCCCGGATGCTCTGGGCGGCCTACGGAGTGCTCGGCATTGAACTGCGCGATGGCGTCGCCACCCGGATTTCCGAGCCTGCTGGAGGCTTGGAGCTGTACGAACTGAGGGCTCGGGGTGAGCCTCTGCCCGAGGGGTGAGCGCCGCGCCAGCTATGTGTTTGCCAGACTGTAAATCATAACCAAAAGAAATGAAATTTTATTAAAATCGTATTTTGAAGACTGTTATAATGATTCCCGTACCATACCCTGGGAGTTATGTCATGCACTTCATCAAAGCCAAACTTGGTGGCGAAGCGGTTGTCACGGGATTCTGCCTGCTCGTGTTCGGCGTATTTTGCATGATCGTGGTCTCCAATCTGATCTGAACACTGCCACGCGCCGCTCCGTCACAGCGCGGCCGGTGAATTCAGGGTTCGGCTGATCCGGTCGCGCCGGCGGATGCTTCAATGTGCTCCGGGTTCCGGAAAATCCCGCTGCCCGGCGCCCGACTCCGGCCGGGCGCTACCGACCGCCGGTCCCGCGCCGACAAAAACCTCCTGTTTTGGTCTCGGCAGGCTGCCGATGGCCTGCCAAGTCAGCGCCTGATGTGTTGCGCGGAGACCGGGCGCGCCGCTTCGGGCGGTTCGCCGTGCGCGTGGTCAGGGGTAAGGAGGACGCGCTCCGGCGGCGCCCAGGCGCCGGGCGGACCACGCCAGGTGATGTCCGGTTATTCCAGGGCGAGAATGGCCTGGGTCAGTTTGGCGTCGATGCGGTCCAGGTCCGTGCTGGCGGCAGCACTGCTGCCCGCGTGGTGCTGGGCCTGCATCAACTCGTAGGAAAGATTCAGCGCCGCCATCACGGCGATGCGTTCGAGGCCGATGACATTGCCGGAGCGGCGGATTTCGCGCATGCGCAGGTCGAGCCCGTGGGCCGCGCTCAGCAGCGCCTCCCGCTGTTCGGGTGGGCAATGGACCTGATATTCCTTGTCGAGTATCCGGATGCTGACCGTCGAAATGCTGGCGTCGGCCATGGTATTCAGGACTCCGGAGTCAGGGCTTTGAGCCGCGCGATCATGTTTTCGATCCGAGAGCGCGCCATTTCGTTCTTTTCGAGCAACTGGCTGCGCTCCCGCGCCATGCTGGCTTCGCGCTCCCGCAGGACGTCATTTTCGGCTTTCAGGCGCGCGCTCAAGGCCGCCAGACGGTCGACCTTGTGCTCGAGTTCGGTGATGGAAGTCGCGCTCATGACCATCCCGGCCGAGGTTCTTGGCCGGAGACTATAATTGGCGCGCGCCAAAGCGGTCAATCGACTCCGCCACGTTTGTCATCACCGACCGGCGGGCGCGGCGGATGTCGCGGTGTGGGCACCATGCTAGGATGCCCGTCAGTCCCCGTACCTGTCGATCGCGTGTCCCGTTTCGAGAATCTGAGCGCCGCGTTTACCGCGTTGAACGTACCCCTGGATCCCGCCGAATGGCACGGTCTGCTGTGCGGTGCCAGCGTCGGTGGGATGCGCTCTCCCACTGCGGTCTTCCACTTGCTCGAAGCTGAGCTCGCCACCCTGGTGGTCGAGGAGGCGTTGCGCGGCGCACTCACGGATATTGCCGCCGACGCCGCGCACGATCTGGCGCGCTTCGATTACGGTTTTCAGCTGCTGCTGCCCGCGGACGATGCGCCTCTGGGCGCGCGTGTGCGGGCGCTCGCCGTTTGGTGTCAGGGGTTTCTGGCCGGGCTCGGGCAGGGCGGTGGCGCGCGCAGCCTGAGCGCGGACACCGCCTCGGCACTGGATGATCTCGCCGCCATCGGTCGCGCCGACGCCGACCTCGATGATTCCGATCTCGATGATACCGAGGAGGACGAGCGCGATTACGCCGAACTGGTCGAGTATGTGCGCGCCGCAGTGCTGGTGATCGATGCCGAATTGCGCGAGCAGCACGCCGGACCTGACGTCAAATTGCATTAGCCCAGGACTGCAACCGATGATCACTGCCCAGGAATTCGCCCGCCGCCGCCGCGACCTGATGGCGACGATGAGCAAGAACAGCATCGCGATACTGACTGCGGCACCCGAACAGGTGCGCAGCCGGGACACCTATTTTCCGTATCGGCAGGACAGCAATTTTTTTTACCTGACCGGTTTTCCCGAGCCCGAGGCGGTGCTGGTGCTGATCCCGAAACGGCCCCAGGGACAGTTCGTCCTGTTCTGCCGCGAGCGCGACCGCAGCCGCGAAATCTGGGATGGCCGCCGCGCCGGCCCCGAGGGCGCGCGCGAGCTGTACGGCGCCGATGACGCCTTTCCGATCGACGACATCGACGAAATCCTGCCCGGACTGCTGGAAGGCCGCGACCGGGTGTACTACGCGCTCGGCCGCAACCGCACGTTCGACACCCGGTTGCTGGACTGGATCGATGGGATCCGTGCCCGCGCCCGCAGCGGCGCGGTGCCGCCGGACGAGTTCGTCGATCTGGATCATCTGGTCCACGAAGCGCGCCTGTTCAAAACGGCGACCGAACTCAAGGTGATGCGCAAGGCCGGGGCGATTTCCGCGCGCGCGCACTGCCGCGCCATGCGCGCGGCGCGGCCGGGCCTGTACGAATATCAGTTGCAGGCGGAAATCGAGCATGCCTTCGCCAGCGAGGGCGCGCGCCATCCGGCCTACGGCTCCATCGTCGGCGGCGGTGCCAATGCCTGTGTGCTGCACTATGTGGAAAACAGCGCGCCGCTGCAGGACGGCGATCTGGTGCTGATCGACGCCGGTGCCGAGCTGGAGCATTACGCCGCCGACATCACCCGCACCTTCCCGGTCAGCGGCAAATTCTCGGCGCCGCAGCAGGCGCTCTACGAGGTCGTGCTGGCGGCCCAGCTCGCCGCTATCGACGTCGCGCGCGCCGGCAACCACTGGGACGAACCGCACCGGGTCACGGTGAAGATCATCACCCAGGGGCTGGTCGATCTGGGATTGCTGAAGGGCAATGTCGACGACCTGATCGCGCGCAATGCCTACACGGATTTTTACATGCACCGCGCCGGCCACTGGCTCGGCATGGATGTCCACGATGTCGGCGACTACAAGGTCGACAACGAGTGGCGCCTGCTCGAACCCGGCATGGTGATGACCGTGGAGCCCGGCATCTATGTCGCGCCCGACAATCGCAAGGTCGCGAAAAAGTGGCGCGGCATCGGCATCCGCATCGAGGACGATGTCGTGATCACGCGCAAAGGCCCCGAAATCCTGACGGCCGGAGTCCCCAAGACCGTCGCGGACATCGAGCGGCTGATGGCGGACTGAGCCATGACGGCAAGCGCCGATGTCGACATTGCGATCGCGGGCGGCGGCCTCACGGCGCTGACCGCGGCCGTGGTGCTGGCGCGCGCCGGCCCCGAGTGGCGCATCACCCTGCTGGCGGATGATCCGCCCGGCGATGCAATCTCCGATGCGCGGACCATGGCGCTGTCCGCCAGTAGCCGCGAAGTCTTTGCGGCGCTCGATCTGTGGCCCGGGATCGCGGCGCGCTCGGCCGCGATAACCGATATCCAGGTGAGCGAGCGCGGTGGCTGGGGCCTGGCGCGGCTGGGGTCCGCATCGGGCGACGCTCCCTTCGGGCAGGTGATCGAGAACAGCGAGCTGATCCGATTGCTCGCCGCCGCGGTCGCCGCCTGTCCCAATGTCGGCCGCGCACCGGGCATCGACGCGACCCCGGTGCCGCGCCGCGACCACCTGGAAGTCCAGTCCGGCGCCGGCGCGCTGCGAACCCGTCTGCTGGTAATCGCGGACGGCGCGGACTCGCCGCTGCGCGCGGGGTTCGGCATCGGCGTCGCCGCGCGCGACTACGGCAATTGCGCCCTGATCGCCACCCTGACCCTCGCCAAGCCCCAGCGGGGTATCGCCTACGAGCGTTTCACGCGGGATGGTCCCATGGCGCTGCTGCCGCTGCCGCTGCCGGATCGG
>JAJXTQ010000101.1 GCA_021783685.1 Pseudomonadota bacterium
GGCATGGCATTCGTGGACATGTTGCGACTCCGTCAGCGTCCGGGCTGTGCGGGAACGTCCTCATTGGACCGCAGTGTGAGGATCTCGTGCCCGGATTCGGTGACCAGCAGCGTGTGTTCCCACTGCGCCGACAGTCCATGATCCTTGGTCACCACCGTCCATCCGTCGGGGAGCAGTTTCACGTGACGCTTGCCGGCGTTGACCATCGGCTCGATCGTGAAGCACATGCCCGGTTCCAGGACCAGCCCGGTGCCGGGCGTGCCGTAGTGCAGGACCTGCGGATCTTCGTGGAACACGCGACCGATGCCGTGCCCGCAATACTCCCGCACGACGGAGAAGCCTTCCCGCTCGACGTAGGTCTGGATGGCGGCACCGAGGTCGCCGAGCCGTACGCCGGGACGCACCATGTTGACGCCGATGAACAGGGCCTCGCGCGTCACCCGCACCAGTCGCTGGGCGAGCACCGATGCCTCGCCGACCTGGAACATGGCGCTGGTGTCGCCGTGGAAGCCGTCCTTGATGACGGTGATGTCGATGTTGACGATATCGCCTGATTTCAGCACCTTGGGGCCGGGGATCCCGTGGCAGACCACGTGATTGACGGAGGTGCAGATCGAGCGCGGAAAGCCGTTGTAGTCGAGCGGGGCGGGGATGGCGCGCAGTTCGTCGACGATGTAGTCATGGCAGATGCGATCCAGCCGCTCGGTGGTGATGCCGGGACGGACGTGCGGCGCGATCATTTCCAGCACCTGGGCGGCCAGTCGGCCGGCCACGCGCATTTTTTCCTGTTCTTCAGGCGTCTTCAGATTCACTTGCATGGGAAGGCTCGTCGGTGGGCGCAGGCGTGGTGCGGAGGGCCGGTACACCGTCGCGGCACCCGGCGCATTTGTCGTGAAACAGGGGTCTATGGTATAAAGCGCCGGCTTTTTCGGCAATTGCCTGATCGATGCCCGCCCATCCTGGCCGGGCACGGAACACAATCCGCACGCGCGTCGTCACGGCTGGCTGGGTGCCCCACGGGGTGGCTCGCCGGGATGCGCGGAGGCTCAACCCAAACATCGGAGTTACCATCATGCCTGACATTTCCATGCGCCAACTGCTCGAGGCCGGGGTTCATTTCGGACACCAGACGCGATTCTGGAATCCCCGCATGGCGCCCTATATCTTCGGCGCGCGCAACAACATCCACATCATCAATCTCGAACACACGCTGCCCATGCTGCGCGATGCGCTGGACCAGGGGCGGCGCATCGTGGCGCAGGGCGGCACGATCCTGTTCGTGGGAACCAAGCGCGCGGCATCCGATCACATGCGGGAACAGGCGGCGCGCTGCGGCATGCCCTTCGTCGCCCATCGCTGGCTGGGCGGCATGCTCACCAACTGGCAGACCGTACGTCAGTCGATTCGCCGCCTCAAGGGCCTGGAGCAAATGGCCGAAGACGGCACGCTGGACCGCCTCAGCAAGAAAGAGGCCCTGATGCTGAGCCGCGAAAGCGAGAAGCTGGAACGCAGCCTGGGCGGCATCAAGGACATGAATCGCCTGCCCGACGCCCTGTTCATCGTCGATGTCGGTCACGAATCGATCGCCGTGAGCGAAGCGGCCAAGCTCGGGATTCCCGTGATCGGCGTGGTGGATACGAACAATTCGCCGTCGGGCGTGCACTACCCGATTCCCGGCAACGACGATGCCATGCGGGCGGTGGGGCTGTACGCGCAATTGATGGCGGACGCTGCGCTCGAGGGCAAGCTGAGTCGCGGCGAAGGCGGTCTGGGCGATGATTTCGTCGAAGTGGATTCGGACGCCGCCGCGGCTGCCGTGGGTGACGCGACCGATACCACCCACTGAGACGCCAGCCACTGAAACCGTTTTTCAAGGAATCCGAACGATGTCTGTGACAGCCGCCATGGTCAAGGAACTGCGCGAACGCACCGGCGCAGGGATGATGGAATGCAAGAAGGCCCTGACGGAAACGGCGGGGGATCTCGATCAGGCCATCGAGCTGATGCGCAAGCAGGGTCTTGCCAAGGCCGACAAGAAGGCCGGCCGCGTGGCCGCCGAGGGTCGCGTGATCGTGCAGCGGGATGCCTCCGGCACCGCGGCGATCGCGATCGAGGTCAACTGCGAAACCGACTTCGTCAGCGGCGGCGATGAGTTCCAGTCTTTTGCCGCCCAGGTCGCCGCCGCGGCGCTGGCCGGCGCCCCCGCCGATGTCGATGCCTTGCTCGCGCTGCCGCTCGAAGGGGGTCTGCACCTCGACGAGCGTCGCCGCGAACTGGTCGCCAAGATCGGCGAGAACATCGCCGTGCGCCGCTTCGAGCGCCTCGCCCGCCAGGGCGACGTGTTCGGGCTCTACAGCCACGGCAGCCGCATCGGTGTGGTGGTCGACCTGAAGGGTGGTGACGAAGCGCTGGCGCGTGATGTCGCCATGCACATCGCCGCCAGCCGTCCGATCTGCATTTCGCCGGACGAGGTGCCGGCGGAACTGGTGGCCAAGGAACGCGAGATTTTCGAGGCCCAGGCCCGTGAAAGCGGCAAGCCCGAGGACATCATCCAGAAGATGGTCGACGGCCGCATCCGCAAGTACCTGAATGAGGTCGCGCTGGTCGGTCAGCCCTTTGTCAAGGATGCCGATCTCACCGTGGCGCAGCGTCTGAAGCAGGCCGGCGCCGAGGTCATGCGTTTCGTGCGTCTGGAAGTCGGCGAGGGCGTGGAAAAGAAGTCCGAGAACTTCGCCGAGGAAGTCATGGCGCAGGTTCGCGGAAGCTGACCCGCGCGGGAACCGGATCGCTCAGGTCGGCTCGACGTGGGCGGTCCGCATCGAACCGTCACCGCGATCGACCTTCCCGAGGAGCCTATGAGTCCGTCCGCTCCAGCCTTTCGCCGCATTCTGCTCAAGCTCAGCGGCGAGGCCCTGCTGGGCGATGCCGACTATGGCATCGACCCTGCGATCATCGCCCGTCTGGCACGGGAAATCGGCGAGGTCCGCGATCTGGGGATCCAGATCGGGGTGGTCATCGGTGGCGGCAACATCTTCCGTGGCGCGGGGCTGGCGAATGCCGGCATGGATCGGGTCGCTGCCGATCACATGGGCATGCTGGCCACCGTGATGAATGCGCTGGCCCTGCAGGACGCGCTGGAGCGGATCGGCGTGTTCGCGCGGGTCATGTCCGCCCTGCGCATCAACGAGGTCTGCGAGGACTACATCCGCCGCCGTGCCATCCGCCATCTGGAGAAGGGGCGGGTGGTGCTGTTTGCGGCCGGCACGGGCAATCCCTTTTTCACGACGGACACGGCTGCCAGCCTTCGGGCGATCGAGATCGGCGCCGACCTGCTGCTCAAGGCGACCAAGGTCGATGGCGTCTATGACGCCGATCCGGTCAAGGATGCTTCGGCGCGGCGCTATGACTGCCTGAGCTACGACGAGGTCATCGACCAGCGGCTCATGGTGATGGACACCACGGCGATCGTCCTGTGCCGCGACAACGATCTGCCGCTGCGGGTCTTCGACATCAAGCATGACGGGGCCTTGATGCGTATCATGACCGGCGACCGTAGCATCGGCACCACGGTGGAAACGCGGCCGACCGCACGCAACCGACCCGCGCCAGGAGCATGACATGATCGATCCTATCCGCAAGGACGCCGTCGAACGGATGAAGAAGACCATCGAGGTGCTGCGTCAGGGGCTTTCCAAGATCCGCACCGGCCGAGCCCATACCAGTCTGGTGGATCACATCCATGTCGCGTACTACGGCAGCGACGTTCCCCTGGGTCAGGTGGCCAGCGTGACGGTCACGGACGCTCGCACGCTCACCATTGCCCCGTGGGAAAAGAACATGGTGGGACCGATCGAAAAGGCACTCATGGCCTCCGATCTCGGCGTCACACCCAACACGGCCGGCATGGCGATCCGGATCATTCTGCCTCCCCTCACCGAGGAGCGCCGGCGCGATCTGGTCAAGGTCGTCCGGCATGAGGGCGAGGGCGCCAAGGTGGCCGTCAGGGCCATCCGCCGCGATGCGAACGACCGCTTCAAGCAGTTGGAGAAGGACAAGCTGATCGGCGAGGATCTGGTGCGCAAGGCGCAGGACGAGATCCAGAAGATCACCGACGAGCACATCGGGCAGGTCGATCGGGTGCTCGAGGAAAAAGAGCAGGAGTTGCTGCAGATCTGATCGGGTCCGGAACGACCGGACTGCATCGCACATCCGTCTTCCGGAGCCGGGAAGTCCGCCGCCCATGATGCCTACCGCACCCTCTCCGCCGCCGCAGCACGTGGCCATCATCATGGACGGCAACGGGCGATGGGCGACCCGACGCGGGCAGCCGCGCGCGGCCGGTCACGAGGCCGGCGTTCGGGCCGCGCGGACGGCTGTCCGGGCCTGCCGCGACGCAGGCGTCCGCGTGCTGACGTTGTATGCGTTCAGCAGCGAAAACTGGCTCCGTCCGACCGCAGAGGTCGATTTTCTGCTGGCGCTGTTCGTCCGGTCCATGGAAGCCGAACTCGAGACGCTGCATGCCGAGGGCGTGCGGGTTCGATTCATCGGCGATCGGGCTGCGTTGCCGCCGTCCTTGCGGGCCGTCGTCCAGCGCAGCGAGGAGCATACCGCCGGCAATCCCGGCATGGTGTTGGTCATCGCGCTGGCTTATGGCGGCCGTCAGGATCTGCTGCGCGCGGTTCGCGTGTTGGCTGGGCGCATCGCCGCGGGCGCCATGGCTGCGGACCAAATCGATGAGGCGCTCCTGGGGGCGCACCTTGATCTGGCGGATCTGCCCGATCCCGATCTGCTGATCCGCACCGGCGGCGAATACCGCGTCAGCAACTTCCTCCTCTGGCACCTCGCCTATACCGAACTCTATTTCTGTGATCTTCTCTGGCCCGATTTCGGCGCGACGGACCTGCAGCGCGCACTGGCCTGGTACGGTCAGCGCGAGCGTCGCTTCGGCCGGACGGACGCTCTGGCGTCGAACGATGGCGGGAGCGGGTCATGCTGAACGCGCGCGTGCGTACGGCGCTGTGGATCGTGCCGCCGCTCGTCGCGGCGGTGCTGTGGCTGCCGACCGCGTGGGTGGCTGCGATGTTCGCGGCGATCGTGTGGGGGGCGGGGCAGGAATGGTCCGCGCTCATGGCCTGGCGGCGTGACGGCGGACGGGCCGCCGGGATCGTGCTGTTGCCCTTGCTTGTCGCCCTGTCCGTGTGGGCGGACGAAGGAACGGTGTTCACGCTGTTGAGCGCAGCCGTGCTCTGGTGGGCGATCGCCGCCGTCTGGATCGGCTTGTTCCCGCGCGGATTGCCGCAGGACCGTTTGTTGCGCGGCCGCAAGCTGCTGGTCGGATTGCTGCTGCTGGTGCCCGCCTGGCTTGCGTTGGTGACGCTGCACGGCGCCCCGCAGGGCGCGCGCTGGGTGCTGGTTCTGCTGGTCATGATCTGGGTGGCCGATGCCGGCGCCTACTACGTCGGGCGACGCTACGGGAAGCGCAAGCTGGCGCCCCGGGTGAGCCCCGGCAAGACGTGGGCGGGCGTGTGGGGCGGGTTGGCCGGCGGCACGGCAGCCGGACTGGCGCTGCCTCTGCTGTTGCGGCTGGACGTCACGGTGGGGATGGGCTATGCCTGTATCTGTCTGGTCACCGTGGCGGGGTCGGTGGTGGGTGACTTGACCGTGAGCATGTTCAAGCGCCAGATGGGCGTCAAGGATACGGGCCACTTGCTGCCCGGACACGGCGGCATTCTGGACCGCATCGACAGCCTCACGGCCGCCGCGCCGATCTTCACCTGGGGGCTGGGGCGGGCGCAGGGATGGCTGTGACCGGGCTCTGTATCCTGGGCGCCACCGGCAGCATCGGTTGCAGCACGCTGGACGTGGTGGCGCAGCATCCGGACCGGTTCCGGGTCGTGGCACTGACGGCCCATCGTCAGCTCGATCGCCTTCTCGCCCAATGCCAGCAATTTCGGCCCGACGTGGCCGTGGTGGCGGACGCCGGGGCGGCCCGGCACCTGCAGGATGCCCTGGGCGCCGCCCGGGTCTCGACGCAGGTCTGGCATGGCGAGGAAGGGCTCGTCCGCGCCGCGGCCTTGCCCGAGGTGGGCATGACCATGGCCGCCATCGTCGGCGCCGCCGGTCTGATGCCGACCTTGAGCGCCGTGCGCGGCGGCAAGACTGTGCTGCTCGCCAACAAGGAGTCGCTCGTCATGGGCGGCGCCCTGTTCATGGCGGAGGTGCAGCGTCACGGCGCACAGCTCATTCCCATCGACAGCGAGCACAACGCCATCTTCCAGTGCCTCCCGCGGGCATTCGCGCCGGGCCTGGCGGGGGCGGGTGTCCGTCGCCTGATGCTGACGGCGTCGGGCGGGCCGTTTCGGCGCATGACGGCCGAAGACATGGCGGCGGTGACGCCGGAGGCGGCCTGTGCCCATCCCAACTGGGTCATGGGCCGCAAGATTTCGGTCGATTCGGCGACCTTGATGAACAAGGGACTGGAACTGATCGAGGCGCACTGGCTGTTCGGCCTGCCGCCCGAGCGGATCGAGGTGGTGGTCCATCCGCAGAGCGTGATCCATTCCCTGGTCGAATACGTGGATGGCTCCGTGCTCGCCCAGCTTGGCCATCCGGACATGCGTACCCCCATCGCGCACGCCCTGGGTTGGCCCGAGCGCCTCGCCCTCGACCTGCCGCCGCTCGATCTCGTGCGGGTCGGCAATCTCGACTTCGAAGCGCCCGACCACGCACGATTCCCTTCGCTGGGTCTGGCCTATGACGCCCTGCGCAGCGGAGGCGGCGCGCCGGTCGTGCTCAACGCCGCGAACGAACTGGCGGTGGCGGCGTTTCTCGAGCGGCGCCTGCCGTTCGTCGGTATTCCGGCCTTGATCGATCGGGCCTTGCAGCGCCTCGGCGACCAAGCGGCAGGATGCTGGGAGGCGGTGATAGAATTGGACCGCAGGACACGCGCGAGCTGCGCG
>JAJXTQ010000102.1 GCA_021783685.1 Pseudomonadota bacterium
GATCATGGCTGCGCTCAAGCCGAAGATTCAGGGCCGGGCAGACATGGGCGCAGTCAGCGGGCGCCTCAAGAGCCGCCTGGGAGGCTGACCCCTTCGATTCATGCTCCGGCTCGATGGGCGGGGTAAGACGGGCATGAGCGGATCCATTCCTCAGGAATTCATCGACGAGGTCCTCGCGCGCAGCGATCTCGTCGGGCTCGTCGAGCGCCGCATCCCCCTCAGAAAGGCCGGCAGGGATTTCACGGCTCGCTGCCCGTTCCACGACGAAAAGACCCCCTCGTTCACCGTCAGTCCCGACAAACAGTTCTATCACTGTTTCGGTTGCGGCGCCCACGGCAATGCAATCGGCTTTCTCATGGCCTTCGATCGACTCGAGTTCCGCGATGCGGTGGCCGACCTCGCGGCCGAAGCCGGACTGGCGCTGCCTGCGGGCGGGGACGCCCCGCCGGCGCGTCATCTGCAACTGCGCAGCGCCCTCGAGGCGGTCGCCCGATACTTCCGGCAGCAGCTGCGCGGCGCGCATGACGCCATCGACTACCTCAAGTCGCGAGGCCTGAGCGGATCGACCGCCGCCACGTTCGGCGTCGGTTACGCCCCCGCGCGGTGGGACGGCGTGCTCACCCAATTCGGCGCCACCCCGGAACAACGCGCCCTGCTGCTGGAGTGCGGGCTGATCATTCCCCGCGAGGGCAACGACGGCGGTTTTTACGACCGGTTCCGTGATCGGATCGTGTTTCCGATCCGTGACGGCCGCGGCCGCGTGATCGGTTTCGGCGGCCGTGTTCTGGACCAAGGTCAGCCCAAATACATCAATTCACCGGAAACCCCGCTGTTCCACAAGGGCCAGGAACTCTACGGCATGTACGAGGCACGCCAGGCCGCGCGGGAGCTGCCTTGGGTGCTCGTTGTCGAAGGCTACATGGATGTGTTGATGCTGGCCGAACACGACATCACCAATGCCGTGGCGACACTCGGCACTGCGACGACACCCGAGCATTTGCGCCGCCTCTTCCGACACACACGCCGGATCGTGTTCTGCTTCGACGGCGACGGCGCAGGCCGGACCGCCGCAACCCGCGCGCTCCAGACCAGCCTCCCAGAGATGCAGGAAGGACGGGAGATCGCCTTCCTGTTCCTGCCCGAGGGCGAGGACCCCGACTCCCTCGTGCGACGGGAAGGCCGCGATGGCTTTCTGACGCACGCGCAACAGGCACTGCCCTTGTCCGACTTTCTGTTGCAGCAATTGAAGGAGGGGCTGAATCTGCAGACGATAGAAGGACGCACGCGACTGCTGGAACGTGGCCGGTCGACGTTCAGAAAGATTCCGGATGGAATCTTCCGCGAACTTCTGGAACAGGCGCTGGCACGGCTGGCCGAGACCGATGTCCGTGACATTCGCTCCAGGCCTGCTCGACGCGAATCGACACCACCGCGACCGATCGCTGCCTCACGAACCCAGCCGACACCGCTGCAGCGGCTGGCCGGGCTGGTCCTCGCCCACCCGCCGGCTGCCGCATGGATCGATCCGGCCATTTCACCCCTGTTGCGCGCGGAGGGGGAAGCGGCGGAATGGCTGATCGCGCTCATTGAACTTGCACGCGATCACCCCCATCTAAGCAGCGGAGGCCTCCTCGAGCGGTTCCGCGCCGACCCGGCCGAACCCATGCTTGCCGAGCTTCTGGCTTGGCAGCCCGTCCGATCGGAAGAGGGACTGGCTCGAGAATGCAGTGACATCTGTCGATACCTGCTGGTGAGGGCATCGAAGAGCGAAGTCGATGCATTGCTCACCAAGGCCGCCACGGAGGAATTGGGCGACGGCGAGAAGGAACGGCTACGTTACCTGCTGGCGCGTCGTGAGACATGACTTCGCAAGGCGGACCAAAGCGGTTTGATGTATAATGGGGCGTTTCGCTGTGCCCCCTTCCTGAGGTTGACCCGCCGTATGAGCGAAGACCAGCGCTCCCTTCTGAAGTCTCTGATTTCAAAGGGTAAAGAACAAGGTTACCTGACCTTCTCCGAGGTCAACGACCATCTGCCCGACGATCTCGTGGATCCCGAGCAGATCGAAGACATCATCGCCATGTTCAATGACATGGGCATTTCGGTGCATGAACATGCGCCCGATTCCGAAGACATTCTGCTTTCCGACGTTGCGGTGACGACCAACGACGAGGACGAAGCCGAGGAAGCGGCAGCCGCCCTGGCATCTTCGGTGGATGGCGAGATCGGCCGCACGACCGATCCCGTGCGCATGTACATGCGGGAAATGGGAACGGTCGAATTGCTCACGCGCGAAGGCGAAATCAGCATCGCCAAGCGCATCGAGGAAGGCCAGATCGAGGCTCTCAAGGCCTTGGCGTCGCTGCCTGCCTCGACGGAGTTCGTGCTCGGCGAGTATGCCCGCATTTGCGACTCGGGCGCACGCATGGCGGAACTGGTGGTCGGATTCATCGATCCCGCGCAGTTCGAAGCCGAAACGCCCGTGGACGAATCGGCCGAGATGCCGCCGATCGACATCGAAGCCGAAACGGCCGACGGGGAAGACGACGAGGACGGCGGCACCGAGACGCCGGACACCGGGCCGGACCTTCAGGAAGTGGCTCACCGCATGGCTGCGCTCTACGCGCAGCACAAGGTGTTGCTGGAACACCTCCAGCAGCACGGCGTGGAGCATGGGGCCACCCGAGCCGAACAGCAGGCGCTGGCCCATCTCTTCCTGCAGTTCAAGTTCGCGCCGCGCATCATCGTCGAACTCGGCGATCAGCTGCGGCGACTGGTGGAAGCCGTTCGGCGTCAGGAACGGGCGATCATGGAGCTGTGTGTCGCTCAAGCCGGCATGTCGCGACGCGACTTCCTGCAGGTGTTCCAGGATCACGAGACCGACGGCGACTGGATCGAGAAACAGGTGCGCGCCAAACGCAAGCATTCGGCAACCATCGCCCGTCATCGCGACGAAATCGTGGCGCTGCAGGAAGCGTTGCGCGGCATCGAACGGGAAGCCCATTTGCCGCTGTCGACCATCAAGGAAATCAACCGCCAGAAGACGGTCAGCGACGCCAAGGCCCGCCGCGCCAAGAAGGAAATGGTCGAGGCCAACCTGCGCCTGGTGATCTCCATCGCCAAGAAGTACACCAACCGCGGCCTGCAATTCCTCGATCTCATCCAGGAAGGCAACATCGGCCTGATGAAGGCGGTCGACAAGTTCGAATACCGCCGGGGCTACAAGTTCTCGACCTACGCCACCTGGTGGATCCGTCAGGCCATCACCCGTTCGATCGCCGACCAGGCGCGCACCATCCGCATTCCGGTGCACATGATCGAGACCATCAACAAGATCAACCGCGTGCAGCGCCAGATGCTGCAGGAGATGGGCCGCGAGCCCACGCCCGACGAGCTGGCGCAGAAGATGGAGATGCCCGAGGACAAGGTGCGCAAGGTGCTCAAGATCGCGAAAGAGCCGATCTCGATGGAAACCCCCATCGGCGATGACGAAGATTCGCATCTGGGCGATTTCATCGAGGACACCAACATCCCCTCGCCCGCCGAAATGGCGACGCGGGAAGGATTGCGCGAGGCCGCGCACGCCATGCTGGCAACCCTGACGCCGCGCGAGGCCAAGGTGTTGCGCATGCGCTTCGGCATCGAAATGAACACCGACCACACCCTGGAAGAGGTCGGCAAGCAGTTCGATGTGACGCGCGAGCGCATCCGCCAGATCGAGGCCAAGGCGCTGCGCAAGTTACGGCACCCCTCGCGCTCCGAGATGCTGCGCAGTTTCCTGGAAGACTGAGTCGGATCAATGCCCCGCCCATGGCCCCGACGCCCCACTCGAGGACGTCGGGGCTCATGACCGACCACGCGCCGATTCATGACCGACCTCGCAATGCGGCGAGGTCTGGCATCACCGCCATGATCGATGTTCAGCAGGGGCCTTTAGCTCAATCGGTTAGAGCAGCGGACTCATAATCCGTTGGTTGTGGGTTCGAGTCCCACAGGGCCCACCACCTCAAGCCGGCGCCGCCCTTCCAGACCGCATGCTCGACATCCGTCCCCGCAGCAGAAACGCAACCACGCGAGCCGGGCGACGCCACCCCAGCCACCACTGAGCAGTCGTCCGCCCATCCGGGCCCTTCGCGCGACGCCCCGATCCCTCAGCGCGACCACCTCGGAGGCTGCCGCCCCGGCGGCGCAGCTTTCGGCAGTCCATGCACTTGCTGGCCAACCTGAAGTTGCTGCGCGCCCGGGCTGTGCGCCGTAACTTCGAGCGCCCAACGGATCGGCTGGCGGGCGCAGACGCGGCGCTCGTCGTTCGGCCGCAGCGCTGCGCGTTGTCGGATGACGCCTTGCGCATCGATGAACGCCAGACTCAGCGACGATGCAGTGTTCTTCATCCAGAAGCAGGGCCTTGCCGGCCGCGGGAACACGAACAGCATCGCGACATCGTCCGTTCCCGCAGCGCGCCCGGACAATCCGCGCTGCCGCATCGCCGCGGTTTCGGCCACCTCGGCCTGCACCGTGATGTCGCCGACGGTCAGCGCGCGCCGAACCGGCGCCAGCGCCGCAGCCGTGGTCGCGATTCCGGATGCCGCAAGCATCGCCAGGCATGCCAGCATGCCTGCCTTCAGAATCGAGAACGACTGAACATTTGCGCGCCCGCCGGGTCTTGGAAAGCAGTCCTGCGCGGATTTGACAGCGCCGCCACCGAACCTCTTCCTGCTGGGAAACATCGCCATGAACCTTTCCGTAGAGCCCGGTTTCCTCGCCAACCGAGCCATCGAGACGGACGACCGCCTCCCCGTGTTTGACAAATACCGTGGCTCGCCGGCGTGGGAGGTGTGCCGCGCCAACGCGTCCCTCATGGATGCGGCCATCGCCGCAGCAGTGGAGGCCGCGCCCGTGATGGCGCAAATGAAGCCTTACGAGCGGCAGCGTATTCTGCGCCACTGTCACGCGCGTCTCCAGGCCGAGGCGGCCGACTTGACGGCGATTCTGGTGCGGGAAGGCGGCAAGCCGATCGGCGCGGCGCGCGCCGAAGTGGCGCGCTTGCTGCGCACCTTCGAGCTCTCGGCCGAGGCAGCCGGCCGGCCTGTCGGCGCCTTGCATGACCTGCGCGGCAGCCCGCTGAGCGGCACGGCTCTGGCCTTCGAGCGCCGTTTCCCGATCGGCCCCTGCGCCTTCATCACCCCGTTCAACTTCCCCTTCAACCTCGTCGCCCACAAGATCGCGCCCGCCCTGGCGGTGGGCTGCCCCTTCGTGCTCAAACCCGCCAGCACGACGCCGGTCAGTGCCTTGCGTCTGGGAAGGATCCTGGCCGAAACCGATCTGCCGCCCGGGGCGTTCTCCATCCTGCCCGGCACCCGCGAGGCGGCGGATCGTCTGGTGACGGATGAGCGGCTCCGCTTTCTCAGCTTCACCGGCTCGGCAAGCGTCGGCTGGGATCTTAAGCGCCGGGCAGGCCGAAAGCGCGTCACACTCGAACTCGGCGGCAACGCGGCGGCCATCGTCGCAGCGGATGCCGATCTCGATGCGGCCGTTCAGGCGCTCGTGCGGGGCGGCTTCACCAACTCGGGGCAGAGCTGCATCAGCGTCCAGCGCATCCTGGTGCATCAGTCGCTTGCTGCGGCCTTCACCGAGCGGCTGCTTGCAGCCGTGAAACAGCTCGTCGTCGGCGATCCGGCCGATGAAACGACCACGGTCGGACCGCTGATCGACGAGGATGAGGCGAGGCGGTTGACGGACTGGATCACCGAAGCCGCGGACGGTGGCGCCCGGGTCCTGTGCGGCGGCGGCCGGCATGGCGCCATCGTCGAGCCGACCGTTTTGGAGCGCGTTCCCGAAACCTGCCGGGTCTGGGCCGAGGAGGCTTTCGGCCCGGTCGTGGTCCTGCGCATCTTCGAAACGCCGGAAGAGGCTTTCACACTCGTCAACGCCAGCCGCTACGGCTTGCAAGCCGCACTGTTCACGCGCGATCTGGACACGATCATGCGGGCCTGGGATAGACTGGCGGTCGGCGCCGTCATCGTCAACGAATCCTCGAGCTTCCGCGACGATGCCATGCCCTACGGCGGCGTCAAGGACAGCGGCCTCGGGCGTGAGGGCGTGCACAGCGCCATGGACGAGATGACCGAGCCGCGCCTGCTGGTCATGCCGCACGCCGGTTGAAATCGGCCAGACTCAGGAGCAAGGATGCCCCACCGATCACTTCCACTGCGTTTCTATCTTCCGCTGGCCGTCATCGTGCTGGTCATTGGCGGCCTCTTCATCGGGCTGCCGGTCTGGCTCGCCACCACCCATCTGTACTGGGGCGCCGCACTCGCGCCAGCCGCCCACGACTATCGCGGCGCAGCGCCTGCGTCGTGTCCTGCCGGTCCTCGCAGCGCGCATCCCGACGCCGATGAATTGCGCACGCCCGGCGGTGCCCCGTTGCGCGTGCGCGTCCCGCAAAACTACGACGCGCACCGACCGCATCCCCTGCTGGTGGTATTCGCCCCGGCCGGTCTCGGCCCCGCCCTGAATGAACGCTTCACCGGCCTGACGCAGGCGGCAACCGCTGCGGGCTTCATCGTCGCCTATGCCGGCAGCCGCGGCTTGACGCAGCAAACGATCCGCGATCTGGGTCGCGTCCCCGACATCGTTTCCGGCCGCTACTGCGTCGATCTGGGTCGCCTGGTCTATACCGGCCATTCCGATGGTGGAACGGTGAGCAGCGCGCTGGCCTTTCTACCCGACCTTCCGCATCGTCCGGTTGCGATCATCCCCAGCGCCGCCGGGATTCGGGGCGCAGACCTGGCGCAGCAATCCTGCCCGGGGCCGCTGGCCGTTCTGGTGCTGCATGGCGAACGGGACCGCCTCTTCCCGGGCTACGGTCGGGAAGCCGCCCAGTGGTGGGCCCAGTGCAACGCCGATGGTGCAGAACCCAAGGCCATGCCAGAGGGCTCTCTCAGCTCGTCCGG
>JAJXTQ010000103.1 GCA_021783685.1 Pseudomonadota bacterium
AATAGACGCAACCGTGCTCGCAGCCCCGATAGGGGTTGACCGACCGATCGAAGGGCAAATCGGGCGAGCGGTTGAAGGTCAGGACCGTGCGGCTGTGATCGACGGCGAGCACGGTTTCGGGCGCCGCGGATTCGGCAAACTCGGGCTCGCGCGCGCTGCGCTGGACCTCGAAGCGGCCTTGGGGATTGTGCACGGCGCCGCGGCCCTTGAACGCCGAGAGCGGGCGGGGAATCGTGGTCGGATCCTCGTTCGGGTCGTCGTCAATCATTGGGCTACCGTCGGCAGTGGCCGTCCTGCGAGGGCGGAACGATCAGTTTAATCCCGCCCCGTGGCCGCGGGCAGCCGGCGGCCGGATGCACGCATCGCTTGCAAACCCGCCTTGCAGCACGGCCTGTTTTCGATACGCCAGGAGGACACCCGCCGATGCGGATGAAAGCAAACCCGGTCGCCGCATCCCCTCGGCTCCGGCATGGCGCATCGGCTGGCACGCGCAGCGCTGCGGCAATCGTGGAGGATCCGGCATGGTCGATTTCGTGATGGTTCCGGGACTCCATGGCAGTGGCCCGGAACACTGGCAGACACTGTGGGAGCCGGCACTCGGCGCCAGTCGGGTCATGCAGCACGACTGGTCGACGCCGGCCCTCGATCGCTGGGCCGATGCGGTGACGCAGCACCTCGAATCCCGTCACCGGCCGGCGGTGCTGATCGCCCACAGCCTGGGGTGCCTGGCCGTCGCCAGCGCCTGGCCGCGGATCCGCCGTCGGGTGCGGGCGGCGTTGTTCGCGGCGCCGGCCGATCCCAGCCATTTCGGCTTCCTGCCGGTCGCGCATCACCTGGAGGTGCCCTCACTGCTGCTCGCCAGCCGCAATGATCGCTGGCTCGCCTTCGAGGACGCGCAGCAGTTGGCAGCGCTCTGGGGCAGCGACCTCGTCGATTTGGGCCCGGTCGGCCACATCAACGTCGACAGCGGCCACGGCTGCTGGCCCGAGGGCTGGCGACTGCTCGGCGGTCTGCTGGCGCGTGCGGGGCTGCCGCCGCCATCGGCAGCGAGCCCGGATCGATGCGATCGGGCGCACAGTCTGGCCGGCTGCGATTGAGTCGCGGCAGGACCGGCAGGTTTCAGCGCATCGGTCCGTAGCCGCCGGGGTCATCGATGCCGGTGGCCTCTCTTTCCCCAGACACAGGGAAGTCCCGGTTCACCCATCAAAGCGAAGATCGTCCATGAAATCGAAGATCGATCCGGCTGGCCCATCCTGGAGCCCTTCGAGTCTGCCGCCGGCAGCGTCATCCGGGCGGGAACCGGGCAACGTGCTCATCCTGCAGACACCCCAGCAGGCGCATTCCATCCGCGCCAGCGCCCTGGTGTTTTCGGACCCCGCCTCGAAGCAACTGCTGGATTACCTGGAACGTGTCGCGCCCAGCGAGGCGACCGTCCTGATCCAGGGCGAGACCGGCACCGGCAAGGAGCTGGTAGCCCATCACGTCCATGAGCTGAGCGACCGCCGCAGGGGCCCGTTCGTCGCCGTCAATTGCGCCGCGCTCAGCGAGAATCTGCTCGATGCCGAGCTGTTCGGTTACCGCAAGGGCGCCTTCACGGGCGCCGATTCCGATCGACCCGGCTGGTTCGAGACGGCCCAGGGCGGCACCCTGTTTCTCGACGAAATCGGCGACCTGCCGCTCGGCGCGCAGGTGAAATTGTTGCGCGTGCTGCAGCAACGCGAAGTAGTGCGGGTGGGCGCGCGCACGCCGATCGCGGTCGACTTCCGCCTCGTCGCGGCGACCAATGTCGATCTGAAGGCCGCCGTGGAGGCGGGGCATTTCCGGGCAGACCTTTACTACCGGCTCAGCGTGGCGGAAGTGCGGCTGCCGCCGCTGCGCGAGCGGCCGGGCGACATCGCGCCCCTGGCCCGGTACTTCCTGCGAATCTATGCGGAGCGGATGGGCGACCGGCAGGTGCGGTTCTCGCCGCAGGCGCTCGCACGGCTGCAGAACCACGGCTGGCCGGGCAACATCCGGGAACTGGAGAACGTCATCCACCACACGCTGCTGATCTGCCGCGGTGACGAGATCGGCCCACAGGACATCCATCTGCCCGAACGACCCCAACTCGTCGGCGAAGCGGCCATCGCGCCCGAGGAGCGCCTGCAACAGGCGCTCTGGGAATTGCTCACTCGCGGCACCGCTGATCTGCATGCGACGACCGAGCGGCTTCTGATCGAGACGGCCTATCGCTACTGCGGCGGCCACCAGATCCAGACCGCCGAGGCGCTGGGCGTCAGCCGTCACGTCCTGCGTGAGCGCCTGCAGCGCTTGGGGATCATTCCCTATCCGCCGTCGCGCCGGGGGTGAGCTGCGGCACCGATGCGGGCACCGCTTGCAGGCGCCGGCAGAGCAGGGCGGCCAGATCCTGCGCCGCATCCCGGATGTCCGGAATGGCCGTGCACTCGAAAAGCACGCCCTGCATCGGCGCGCCGAGGCTGTAGAGGTGGGGCGCGAGCGAGCCGTCGGCGGCGCGCAGCTCCCCGGCAGCAGTGGCGTCGAGTCCGAGTCCGAGCGGATGGGGCCGGACGTGACCGGCGGCGAACAGTTGCCGCAGCAAGGGATCGCGACTGCGGTCGTAGCGGCTCTCGGGGCCGGTCGCGTTGACGACCAGATCGAATGCGGCCTCCTCCACGGCGGACCGGCCGCGGCGGCGCCAGCGCGCCTGGACCCGGTTGCCCACCTGACGCAGACCTTCCAGCCGGCCGGCCAGAATCGCGAGCCGTCCGCTCTCTTGAAGTGCCTGCAGGCGGGCATGGCTGGGATCGGGGATGCGATGGCGGTGGATGCTCCAGAGCGCCCGGCCATGCCGGAGCAGGCGCGCCTGCTCGGCCGGCGGCAGTTGCAGCCAGAGCGTCCGGGCCTGCATGCGCAGTCCGTTCATCGTCTGCTGCCAGGCGGCGCCCGCCTTCGCCTGTGCACGCACCTGCCGCATCAGCGCCCGCGCCGAGTGGGCGGCGTCTGATGCGGCGAACGGCGTCGATGCCTGTGTGCCCCAGGCCAGCGGCAGGCGGCCATGGCGTGAGAGCGCGGTCAGATGTGCACCCTCGCTTGCCGCCGGCGCGAGGCTCAAGACCCCGTCGACCATCGTGAGCCCGGTGCCGATGAACAACACCTGGGCGCGCGGCGGCGCGAGCTCATCGAGACGACATCGCCAGGGATCGTTCACGATCAGGCGTTCATCGATGCCCGCGCTTCCGGGCAAGGCGCGCGGTGGCAGGTTGCCGATGGCGAGCACCACGGCGTCGGCCAGCAGTGTGCCGCCCCGCTCCAGTTCCACCCGCCAGCACGCGCCTTCCCGCCACAGGGCGCTCGCCGCGCTGCGGACGCGGATCACCTCGCCGCTCCCGCGCAAGGGTTCGAGCACGGCCTCGAGATAGCGCCCGTAGAGCTGGCGTGGCACGAAATCGCCGGCGGCCACCGGCGGATCGATGCCCAGCGCGTTCAGCCACCGCAGGAATCCCGCCGGGTCGTCGCGCGCCGCGCCCATGTTGCCCGCCGGCACGTTCAGCACATGCCGGAGATCGCAGCCGGCGTAGGCCGGACCCAGTCCGGCTTCGCGGTCGACGAGAACGATGCGGCCGGTGAATCCCGCACGGTGCAGATGATGCGCGAGCAGGCTCGCGCTCGCGCCCGCCCCGATACAGAGGACCGTGGGCGCCGACAGGGAAGAGGTCGTCATGGTTGCATCCAGTCCACAGATCGGGCCACCGTCAAAACGTCCTGCCGATCCCGAAGGAAATGAGCGGCATGGACATCTCGCCATCGGTGATCGGGATGTCGAGGGATTGTCCCAGAGCGCCGACCTTCAGGTCGATCTCGTCCACGTAGACCCGCAGATACTTCGCATCCAGCCGCATGAACCATTCATGGGTGACGTCGACCTGAACCCCGGCCTGAACACCCCAGCCCCAGTTGAGGGTCGGAAAATCGATGGACAGCAGACCTTCGACCACCGGATTGGTCACATCGGCCTTGCGGATGACGGCAAGTGCGGGACCCGCGCCGACATAGGGCCGAACGGTGCGGCCCGGTAGCGGCCGGTAGAGCACATTGAGCAGGATGGGAATGAAGTCGCCGGTCTTGAATTCGGCGAATTTCCCGAGTGGCGCCAGCAGGCCGCCACCGACGAAGTCCACGGCGCCGGGCAGTCCCACGACGGCTTCTGCAGCGAACGCTTCGGTAAACTGATAGCCGATGCTTCCGCCGATCAGGGCAATATCCGGGATATCGATGGCCGTGTCCGGAATGGCCAGCGGCCGGCGGACCAGTCGCCGCACCAGGGGCGGCAACCGCTTGCCCGGCTCGAGGCTGGGATCTTCGAACTTCAGATCCGGATAGATCATCGCCGTTCCGGCGACGAAGTAGAACTTCCCGGCATCCGGGTTGGCGTGGACGGCCACGGGCATCAGGAGCGTGACGACCAGCAAGGCGAGGAAAGCACGAACGGAAGACATGAGAACCCCATCCAGAATGACCTGGAATAAAACGACAAAGACGACAGATCGCTGATTTTTTTCTTCAGGACGGACGGCAGCGACATCCGCTGCCTGGAACCGCTCGCAGGCGCCACGGACGATGTGGCTGGGAGGCCCACGGTTGATGATGAGCGGCCCTCATTTTTCGACCCGCTTGAGGTTGATGGTGATGCGCTGCGGGTTGTCGTTCAGTTCCACTGCCGTCTCGTCGAATTTTGGCGGACCGAAACGGAGCGCCGGATTCCGGCTGACGCCGACCGGTTCCTTGGGAATGCCGATGACATTGGTGTCGAGCTTGCTGTTGCCGTTCACATCGGCCACCGCGATGACCGCGTAACGTCCGGGCGCCGGCGCTGACAGTGCAATGGCTTGTTCGGCCGCCTTGGCGGGAACGACCTTGCGGACCGGGCACCGCTCCTCATGCGGGAAGCTTTCCGGGGTGCACAGGGCGACGATGATGTTTCCTTCATTCGCCGGCGTCGGATTGATCACCACCTCCACCGTGGATCCAGCCCATACGGCTGGTCCGGATGAGCTGATGACGGCTGCGGTCAGTAAACGACTGAATTTCATGTGATGATCCTGATCGATGGGAGGTCGGGACGCCTGTGCTCAGCCATTCAGCGGCGCAGGCACCTGGGGAGCGGCGCGGGTGAAGCGGCGGCGCAGATCCCACGCCGTTCTGAAGTTCAGCAGCAGCCACAGCCAGCTCGGCTTGAATTGCAGGTCGTCGACCTTGAGCTGCCCCTTTTCATCGATCCAGTGCGCCGTCAGCTTGCCCGGCTTGAGCTGGAAGACGGTGGTGTTGGGCGCCGGCGCGCCGATGCGGGCCTCTGCCAGACCGAGCAGGGCAGGATCGACCGCTTCCGTGGGGATGTTGGGGACCAGCTTTTGTACCAGTCCGAAGGTGACCAGCTTCAGGATGCCGAAGAAGGCGTCCTTGGCCGGGCCTTGCATCAGGCTTTGCATGGGGTCGACAGCGGTGTCATCCGGTGTCGGCTGCTGACGGTACAAGTTGTCCAGCAAGGCGGCCAGATGCCCCCGCAGTTGCTCGGCGCGTTGTAACAGGAGGGTATTGTCTGCGCTCATCGTCTTTCCTTTGAGGGCATGGGGCCCGCATTCATCGGGCTTGAATGGCCCCTTTGTCCAAAACCGGCGACCACGCCTGAACGTGATCGCCGCTGCGTTGGAAACGCGTCGCTGTTCGGATCAGGAGGTGAATCCCGGCACCGGATAGCGACCGTTCAGGGCGTGGTTGCCGACCTCGACGATCTTGTAGGCGAGGGGGTCGTGCAGGCTGTGGGTGCGCACGTTGCGCCAGAAACGGTCGAAGCCGAACCGGGGATGGGTGCCGCGCGAGCCGATCACCTCGAAGATGCGACTGGTGATGTCCAGGGCCACCTTGGTGGACAGGGCCTTGACCCCGGAGACCTTGACCATCAGTTCGCCTCTTTCCTGCGGCGTCAGGGCATCACCCTTCTCCCAGACCTGTTGCAGCAGGCGGCCGGCCTCACGGGCGGCGGCATCGGCGCCCTGCAGGGCGATGGCGAACTCGCCATAGGTGCGCACGACATAGGGATCGTCGGTCGCTTTCTTGACGCCGGCCGGCGTCCACGGCCGGGTCTGGGTGCGGGTGTATTCGCGCGCCGCTTCCAGCGCCCCGTGCGCGATGCCGAGGTACACGGTGGAGAAGATGAGCTGCACCATGGGCGTCCACAGGCTGCCGCGCTTGGCGCCCATGAAGGCGAGGATGAAGGCGTTGGGCGCGCCCAGGACCTCGTTCGGGTAGACCTTCGCGTTGTGGAACTCGGTGCTGCCGCTGTCGGTCTGGCGCATGCCGATGGCGTTCCAGTCGTCGTTGATGTGCACGCCTTCGCGGTCGGTGGGGATCGCGGCGGCAATGATCGCGCCCTTGAGCGGGGATTCCTCCTGGATCACCCCGAACACGAACAGGAGGTTGGAGCCCTTGGCGCCGCTGCAGAAGTGCTTGGTGCCGTTGAGCAGGTAGCCGCCATCCCCGGTCGGGGTGGCGCTGACCTTCCAGTCCAGCACGTGGCTGTTGTTCTCGCTGGAGGCGTTGCCCGTCCACCAGTCGTTCTGCGCCAGCTGGGTGTACAGCCGCTCCTTCTGCTCGGCGGAGCCAAACAGCTCGATCATGGGCGCGCTACCGGTGTGGTAGCCGAACAGATGGCCGAGCGAACCGTCGACCTTGGCGATCTCGCGGATCACCTCCAGGGTGGTCGGCCAGTCGGCGCCCCAGCCGCCGTATTCGGTGGGGACCAGCAGCGACAGCAGGCCGCTGTCGCGCAGATCCTGGCGTTCGGCGGTGGCCGAGCCGCCGGCGCGGTCGCGTTCCACCGCCGTGGCG
>JAJXTQ010000104.1 GCA_021783685.1 Pseudomonadota bacterium
GGTGACGGCGCCGATCCGGGTGTCGCGCCTCAGCGGTGGAAGGCCGGGCTGAACTCCGCCACCGCCGCGACGAAAGCCGCGGCATGCTCGACCGGAATGTCGGGCGTGATGCCGTGACCCAGATTCATGACATGCCCGCTCCCGGCGCCGTAGGACGCCAGAAGGCGTTCGACTTCCGCGCGGATGACCGCTGGCCGGGTGCGCAGGATGGCCGGATCGAGGTTTCCCTGCAGGGCGACCCGATCGCCCACCCGACGCCGCGCCGCGCCGAGCTCGATCGTCCAGTCGATTCCCAGCGCATCGGCGCCCGTCGCGGCCAGCGCTTCAAGCCACAGCCCGCCGCCTTTGGTGAACACGATCACCGGCACGGCACGCCCGTCCTGCTGGCGGATCAAACCGCCCACGACCTGCTGCAGATAGCGGTGTGAAAACGCCTCGAAGGCCGGCGTGCTGAGCGCGCCGCCCCAGGTATCGAAGATCTGCACCGCCTCGGCGCCTGCGCGAATCTGGGCGTTGAGATAGTCGGTGACGGCGCCGGCGAGGTGATCCAGGAGATGGTGGGCAAGCGCCGGTTCGTCGTAGATCAGCGTCTTGATGCGCGCGAAGTCGCCCGGACTGCCGCCTTCCACCATGTAGCAGGCGAGCGTCCAGGGGCTGCCGGAGAAGCCGATGAGCGGCACCCGCCCGTCCAGCTCGCGGCGGATCAGGCGCACCGCATCCAGCACATAGGCCAGATCCGTTTCGGTCTCGAGCCTGCGCAACGCGCGGATCGCCGCTGCGTCGCGCAGGGGGCGCTCGAAGCGCGGGCCTTCCCCCTCCACGAAATGCAGGCCCAGACCCAGGGCATCGGGAATGGTGAGGATGTCGGAAAACAGGATCGCGGCGTCCAGCGCAAAACGGCGCAGCGGCTGCAAGGTGACTTCGCAGGCCAGCTCCGGCGTCCGGCAGAGCGTCATGAAATCTCCCGCCCGTTCGCGCGCGGCGCGATACTCGGGCAGGTAGCGGCCGGCCTGGCGCATCATCCAGACCGGCGTGCGGTCGACCGGCTGGCGGGCCAGCGCACGCAGGAAGCGGTGGTCGGCGGGCGCCGGTGCCGTCATGGCACCGCCCGCGCCGCAATGGCCTGGCGGATCTCGGCCTGAATCGCGGCCGCAGCGGCGGCGGGATCGCGGGCATCGCGGATGGGCCTGCCGACCACGATGTAATCGGCGCCCTGCTGCAACGCCTGGGTCGGTGTCACGACGCGCTTCTGATCGTCCGCTTCCCGGTTGTCCAGCGGGCGGATGCCCGGGGTGACGACCACCAGGCGGCCGTCCACCTCCTGTCGCAGCCGTTCCACCTCGAGCCCCGAGGACACGACGCCATCACAACCCGCCTCGAACGCCCGCCGCGCCCGGGACAATACCAGCGCGTCGAGATCGCAGGCGAAGCCCAGATCATCGAGATCGCCGCGGTCGAGACTGGTCAGCGCCGTGACGGCGAGGATCCCGAGCCGCTCCCCCTTGGCGGCGGCCGCGGCTTCCATCATGCCCTGATTGCCGTGCACGGTGGCAAAGCTCGCGCCCCGCTCGGCGAGTCGTGCCACGGCGCGGCCCACGGTGGCCGGCACATCGAAGAATTTGAGGTCCACGAAGACACGCGCATCGCGCCGGCAGAGCTCATCCACCAGCTCGAAGATCCCGCCGGTCATGAACAGTTCGAGGCCGAGCTTGAAGAAGCGCACCTGGCCCTCGAGCCGGTCGATGAACTGCCGCGCCGCGGTCACGGTCGGCAGATCGACGGCAAAGATCAGCCGTTCCTCGAGGGGGATTTCCGGATGTGCGACTGCGGGCATCCTCACACCCCCAGATGGTCGAGGATGCCCTGGGCCGCCTCGCGACCTTCGAAGACGGCGGTGACGACCAGATCCGAGCCGCGCACCATGTCGCCACCGGCAAAGACCTTGGGATTGCTGGTCTGCCCGGCATGGGCGTGGCCGTGCGTGCGGATGCGTCCGTCGCTCTCGAGCGCGATGCCGAAATCGCCCATCCATGCCGCCGGGCTGGGCCGGAAGCCGAAGGCCATGATGACCTGGTCGGCGGGAATCACTTCCTCCGAACCCGGAACGACTTCGGGCTGGCGGCGGCCGCGGGCGTCGGGCGCGCCGAGCTGGGTGGTGACGAACTTGACGCCTTCGACGCGGCCGTTGCCGATGATCTCGACCGGCTGGCGATTGAACAGGAAGCGCACGCCTTCCTCGCAGGCATTGCGGTATTCACGCCGCGAGCCGGGCATGTTGGACTCGTCGCGCCGGTAAGCGCAGGTGACCCGCGCCGCGCCCTGGCGGATGGCGGTGCGGTTGCAGTCCATGGCCGTATCGCCACCGCCCAGCACGATGACGCGCTGATCGCGCATGTCGAGCGCCGGGCCGGGCAGCGGCAGATCCATGACCCGCCGGGCATTGGCGATGAGGTAGGGCAGCGCCTCGTGCACGCCGTCCAGTTCCTCGCCGGGAAAGCCGCCGCGCATGGCGGTGTAGGTCCCCATCCCGAGGAACACGGCATCGTACTCGTCCAGCAACTGCGCGAAGGGGATGTCCCGGCCGATCTCGGTGTCGAGCACGAATTTCACGCCCATGCCCTCCATCAGTTGCCGGCGCGTCTCGATCACCGATTTCTCGAGCTTGAAGGGCGGGATGCCGAAGGTCAGCAGGCCGCCGATCTCTGGATAGCGGTCGTACACCACCGCCGCGACGCCGTTGCGCGCCAGGACGTCCGCACAGCCGAGCCCGGCGGGTCCTGCGCCGATGATGGCGACACGCCGGCCCGTGGCGGTGACCTTCGACAGGTCGGGGCGCCAGCCCTGCTTGACGGCTTCATCGGTGATGTATTTCTCGATCGAGCCGATGGTCACCGCGCCGAAGCCGGTGTTCATCGTGCACGCGCCTTCGCACAACCGGTCCTGCGGACAGACCCGGCCGCAGATCTCCGGCAGGGAGTTAGTTTGGTGCGACAGCTCGGCGGCCTCGAACAGGCGTCCTTCCCGCACCAGCTTGAGCCAGTTGGGAATGTAGTTGTGCACCGGACATTTCCATTCGCAGTAGGGATTGCCGCAGGCGATGCAGCGGCTGGCCTGGGATTCCGCCGATTCCGGATCGAACTGGCCGTAGATCTCGTCCCAGCGCCGCACGCGGATTTCGGCGGTGAGCTTGGGCGGATCCTGACGGGGGACCTCCAGAAAGTGCAAGGGATCGCTCATGGGGATGACTGTCCTTCGAATGAGGGCGGTATCAGGCGGCCGTGCGCAAGGAGCCGATCAGGTCCGCGAGGTCCATGGCCTTGGGCTTGATGAGCCAGAAATGGCCCACGTAGTCCGCGAAATTGTCCAGGATTTCCTGCGCCCACGGGCTGCCGGTTTCCAATGCGTGCTCCCGCAACAGATCCTTGAGGTAGGTGCGCTGGGCTTCCATGTGCTCCGGGCTGACCCGATGGATGTCGATCAGCTCGTGGTTGTGGCGATCGACGAAGCTGTGCTCCAGGTCCAGCACATAGGCGAACCCCCCGGTCATGCCGGCACCGAAGTTGATGCCGGTCGGCCCGAGCACCGTCACCACGCCGCCGGTCATGTATTCGCAGCCATGGTCGCCCACGCCTTCCACGACCGCCAGCGCGCCCGAGTTGCGCACCGCGAAGCGCTCGCCGGCCTGACCCGCCGCGAACAGCTTGCCGCCGGTGGCGCCATAGAGGCAGGTGTTGCCCATGATGACCGCTTCGCGGCCCACGAAGGCGCTGGCGGCGGGCGGCCGCAGCACCAGCTTGCCACCGGCCATGCCCTTGCCGACGTAGTCGTTGGCATCGCCTTCCAGGAACATGTGCAGACCGCCGGCGTTCCAGACCCCGAAGCTCTGTCCCACGGTCCCCTTCAGGTGCACCCGCAACGGATTGGCCTCGAGGCCGGGATTGCCATGGCGGCGCGCAATCTCGCCCGAGACGCGGGCGCCGATCGAGCGGTGATTGTTGCGGGTGTCGTAGTGATAGTCCCCACCGCCGCCGGCTTCGATGGCGGGCAGCATGTCCGCCACCATGGTCTCGGCCAGTTCTCCCTTGTCGAACGGTGCGTTGTGCGGCGCGAGGCAATACTGGGGCTTGTCGCTGCGCAGACCGAACGCCGACAGCAGGGGCGCCAGATCGAGGCTGGCCGTCGCTTCGGTCTCGCCGGGCAGGATCTGCAGCAGATCCGTGCGCCCGATCAGCTCGGCCAGCGAACGCACGCCGAGCCGCGCCAGCCATTCGCGCGTGTCCTGGGCGACGAAGCGGAAGAAGTTCATCACCTTCTCGGCCGTGCCCTGGAAATGCTTGTGGCGCAGCACGTTGTTCTGCGTCGCCACGCCGGTGGCGCAGTTGTTCAGGTGGCAGACGCGCAGGTAGATGCAGCCCAGGGCGACCATGGGCGCGGTGCCGAAGCCGAAGCTCTCGGCGCCGAGGATGGCGGCCTTGACGACGTCGAGGCCGGTCTTGAGACCGCCGTCGGTCTGCAGGCGCACCTTGTCGCGCAGATCGTTTGCCCGCAGGGTCTGGTGCGTCTCGGAGAGGCCCAGTTCCCACGGCGAGCCGGCGTACTTCACCGAGGTCAGCGGGCTGGCGCCGGTGCCGCCGTCATAGCCCGAGATGGTGATCAGGTCGGCGTAGGCCTTGGCCACCCCGGCGGCGATGGTGCCCACGCCCGGTTCGGCCACCAGCTTCACCGACACCAGCGCCTGCGGATTGATCTGCTTCAGGTCGAAGATGAGCTGGGCCAGATCCTCGATGGAGTAGATGTCATGGTGCGGCGGCGGCGAGATCAGCGCCACGCCGGGCTTGGAATAGCGCAACCGGGCGATCATCGCATTGACCTTGTCGCCGGGTAGCTGACCACCCTCGCCGGGCTTGGCGCCCTGGGCGACCTTGATCTGCAGCACTTCCGCGTTGACGAGGTAATGCGGCGTCACGCCGAAGCGGCCCGAGGCCACCTGCTTGATCTTGGACATCCTTTCGGTGCCGTAGCGCGCCGGATCCTCGCCGCCCTCGCCGGAATTGGAGCGGCCGCCGAGCCGGTTCATGGCCACGGCGAGCGCCTCGTGCGCCTCGGGCGACAGGGCGCCCAGCGACATGCCGGCCGAATCGAAGCGCGGCAGGATGGCCTCGATGGGCTCGACCAGATCCACGCTGATGGGCTGGAGATCCTCGCGCACGGCGAGCAGATCGCGCAGCGTCGCCGTCGGGCGTTGGTCGACGAGTTCGGCATAGGCCTTGTACTGCGCGTAGTCGCCGCTGTTCACGGCCTTTTGCAGCGTGCCGATCACATCGGGGTTGAAGGCGTGGTATTCGCCGCCGTGGACGTACTTCAGCAAGCCGCCGTGCTCCATCAGCTTGCGCGGGTTCCAGGCATTCCACACGCGCTGGCCGACGGCGGTTTCCAGATGCACGAAGCGGGTGCCCTGGATGCGCGACACCGTACCCTTGAAACAGCGGCGCACGATTTCCTCGTGCAGGCCGACGATCTCGAAGAGCTGCGCCCCGCGGTAGCTGGCGACGGTCGAGATCCCCATCTTGGAGATGATCTTGTAGAGGCCCTTGTTGATGCCCTTGCGGTAGTTCTGCACCAGCTCGGGACGCGCGGCGGGCGGAATCTCGCCGCTTTGCGCCATCTGATGCAGGATCTCGTAGGCGAGATAGGGGTAGATCGCGGTGGCGCCATAGCCCAGCAGCACGGCGAAGTGGTGCGGATCGCGCGCCGTGGCCGTGGCCACGATCAGGTTGGCGCTGCAGCGCAGACCCATGGCCGCCAGATGATGGTGGACCGCGCCGGTCGCGAGCAGGGCGTGCACGGGATAGCGGTCGCGCACCACCTGCCGGTCGTCCAGAACCAGAAACACCTTGCCGGCCTGGACCGCCGTCTCGGCGCGCGCGCACAGATCATCCAGCGCGGCCTGCAGCGGGGTATCGAGCGGATAGTTCAGATCGAGCCGCTCAGCCTCGAAACCGGACCGCACCGGGTCCAGCAGGCCCTGGTACTTGCCCTCGGTGAGCACCGGGGAGTCCAGCATGAGGCGGTTGGCGTGATCGGGGGTTTCCTCGAACACGTTGCGCTCGGGCCCGAGGCAGGTCTTGATCGACATCACCACATGTTCACGCAGGGGGTCGATCGGCGGGTTGGTGACCTGCGCGAACTGCTGGCGGAAGTAGTCGTAGAGCGAGCGGTGGCGCTTGGAGAGGACGGCGAAAGGCGTGTCGTCACCCATCGAGCCGACCGCTTCCTGCCCGCCTTCGCCCAGCACCCGCAGCACCTGATCGCGTTCCTCGAAGGACACGCCGAAGAGTTTCTGGAACACGGCCAGTTCCTCGCTGCTCATGGGCGAGGACGTCAGGCGCTTGTAGTGCAGATTCGACTCGATGTGGCGGACGTGTTCCTTCAGCCACTGCTTGTAGGGATGGCGGGATTTCAGCAGATCGTCGATGTCGGCCGGGTAGAGGATCTGTCCGGTCGCGGTATCGGCGGCGATCATCTGCCCCGGTTTCAGGCGGCCCTTGATCAGCACGTCCTCGGGCGCGTAGTCGTAGACCCCGACCTCGGAGGCCAGCGTGATGTGACGGTCACGGGTGATCACGTAGCGCGCCGGCCGCAGGCCGTTGCGGTCCATGGCGCAGGCCGCGTAGCGGCCGTCGGTGAGCACGATGCCCGCCGGACCGTCCCACGGCTCCATGTGCATGGAGTTGAATTCGTAGAAGGCCCGCAGGTCCGGATCCAGCGTGTCGAGGTTCTGCCAGGCCGGCGGGATCAGCAGCCGCATGGCGCGGAACAGGTCCATGCCGCCCGCGAGCAGCACTTCCAG
>JAJXTQ010000105.1 GCA_021783685.1 Pseudomonadota bacterium
GCGAAAGCCCGCCGCGGCGGCGTGTTCGATGTGCCAGACCAGCAGCGGCTTGCCGCCGACCGGCAGCAGCGGCTTGGGCGTATGGTCGGTGAGCGGGCGCATGCGGGTGCCGCGTCCGGCGGCGAGGATCATCAGTTTCACGCCGCACCCGCATCGGCGTGCAGCGCGGCGAGCAGCGTGCCCAGCGGGGCGAGATCGCCGTGGCGGCGGATCGCGGCGTCGAGGTAACCGCGAAAACGCGGCGCCTCTTCCAGATAGTGCGGCTTGCCATCGCGGTGCTTGAGGCGGGCGAAGATGCCCAGCACCTTCAGGTGGCGCTGCGTGCCCATCCAGTCCAGATCGCGCAGGAAGTCCTCCGGCTGCGCCGGCACCGCAATGCCGGCGCGACGCGCCTTTTCCCAATAGCACAGCGCCCAGGCCCGGGTCTGATCATCGGGCCAGCTGATGAAGGCATCGCGCAGCAGCGAGGCCACATCGTAGGTCACGGGACCATAGACGGCGTCCTGGAAGTCGATGACGCCGGGGCCAATCGCGCCCACGAGCAGGTTGCGCGCCATGAAATCCCGGTGCACGAACACCTGGGCCTGCGCGAGGGCCGCCGTCACCAGCGCGTCCGCAACCTCATCCCAGGTCCGCCGCTGGGCCGGCGTCAGTGCGCGGCCCAGATGACGGGTGACATACCAGTCGGGAAACAGGGCCAGTTCGGCGGCGAGGCGCGTGCGGTCATAGGCGGGCAGCACGCCGGGGCGGCTGCTGGCCTGCCAGCGGACCAGCGCCGTCAGCGCCGCCTCGATCAGCGGACCCGGCGGTTCGTGGCGCAGCGCCTCGAGGTAGCCGCGCTGGCCCAGATCCTCGAGCAGCATCCAGCCGCGGGACCGCTCCCAGGCCAGCACCTCGGGCGCATGCACTCCAGCCTCGCGCAGCAGGGACGCGACCGCTGCAAACGCGGCGCAGCTCGCGGGCTCGGCGCTGGCGTCCATCAGCACACGCGAGTGTCCATCGCAGACGAGGCGATGGTAGCGGCGCGGGCTGGCATCGCCGGGGATCGCCTGCCACTGCAGGACATCCGCGCCGACCTGACGGCGCGCCCATCGTTCGAGTTCGCTGTCACTCGTGGCGGCCGTCGGGGGCATGGGCGGTTCTCCGTGAAAGGCGAGACTTGATATGCTGAGCGCCGTTTGGCGGGCGGCCGGTGCAAGGCAGCCCTGGCACAGGAATGGCGAATGCCCGCGATGGTAACCAAAAAGCGCAAAGGCCGTCGGCGCGGTCCGTTTGACTGGCGGACCTTCCTGCTTGCCGCGGGAATGCTGCCGACCGTGGCATTGGCGAGCGGCGACCCGGGCGCCGCCTGCGGCCCGGTCAACGTGCTGGAGGATCTGCGCAAGCCCTATCCGCCGGGTGATCCCGGCGACCCCCGCCTGCACATCGATGCGGCCCAGGCGTCGGTGGCGGCGCAAGGCGTGAGCCTGTTGCAGGGCGGCGTGGTCGCGCGACGTGGCAGCACCCTGCTGCTCGCGCCGGAACTGCGCTACGACCGTGGCCGGGAGGTGTTGGCGGGCGAATCGGGCCTGACCGTGCTCAGCGACGCCCTGGATCTGCAGGCGCGGATCGGCCGGGTGGCGACGGTCGGGGGCGAGGGCCGTTTCGAGGATGCGCGATTCTACCTGCGCAAACGGCCGGGACGGGGCGTGGCCAGCACCATCCGTACCGAGCAGGATGGCCCCTCCCGGATGCGGGAAGTGCGCTTCACCACCTGTCCCGCCGATCAGGGGGATGGGGACTGGTTCCTGCGTGCCCAGGATGTGCGGCTCGACTTCGACCGCGGCCAGGGTACGGCGCGGAACGCGCAGATCGTTTTCAAGGGTGTCCCCCTGATCTACACGCCCTGGATGGCGTTTCCCATCAGCAACGAGCGCATGAGCGGCTTTCTCGCGCCCCGGCTGGGCAGTTCGAACGATCGTGGCCTGGACGTTTCGACGCCTTTCTACTGGAACATCGCGCCCGAGCGGGACGCCACCCTCACGCCGCGGCTGATGAGCAAGCGTGGCCTGCAGTTGCAGAGCGAGTACCGCTATCTCGGCGACTACGGGCGCGGCCTGCTCTACAACGAGTACCTGGCCAACGACCGGGTGCTCGGCGAGGACCGCACGCTGTGGCTGTATCGCCACCAGGTCAATCCCGCGCCGAACTGGGAAGCCAAGGTCGATTACAGCTCGGTCAGCGACCTCGAGTACTTCGAGGATCTCAGCACCACACTGCGTCGCGCGAGTTCGCGCTATCTGCCTCGGCAAGCGCTGCTGGCCTACGGGGGGCCGCAATGGGATTTCCTGGTTCGCGCCCAGGATTTCCAGCTCATCGATCCGCGACGACGCGGCGAGTCGGAACCCTATCAGCGTCTGCCCCAGGTACTGGCCCGGACGCGCAATCCCAACCCGGTGCTGGGTCCGGTCGCCTATGATTTCAATGCCGAGGCGGTCCGCTTCGGACGCGACGGCAATCGCCAGGGCGAGCGTTGGGACGGCGAGTTCGGTCTGGGGATCCCGTGGGACCGGGGCAGCTATTTCGCCAACCCGCGCCTGGCCTGGCGCCAGACCCAGTACAACCTCATCGAAACGGCAGCCGTTGCCGGTGAGGAAAAGCCCACCCGCACGCTCCCGATCGCGTCGTTCGACACGGGGTTGCGTTTCGAACGCGATCTGGCCCTGGCCGGGCGTCCCCTGCTGCAAACGCTCGAGCCCCGAATCTTCTACCTCTACATCCCGGAACGGCATCAGGCCGATCTGCCGATCTTCGACACCCGCTTGCCGGAGTTCGATTTCCTGCGTCTGTTCGACACCAACCGCTATGTCGGTGCGGACCGGCAGAGCAGCGCCAATCAGGTGACGACCGCGCTGACTTCGGCGGTGCGTGACGAGCGGACCGGCGCGCCCAAAGTCGAAGGCACCGTCGGTCGAATCACGCGTTTCACACCGACGCCGACGCTGCTACCGGACGAAGCCGGCGCCGAGATCGGCGACTCCTCCACGCTCGGCGAGGCCGTCGCTCATCTGGGCCCGGACGCCCGCGCGCGCTTTCAGATAGAATGGGACGAGAGCGAACAGAAGGCGATTCAGCAGGTTGCCGAGCTTCGCTATCAGCCCGAGCCCCGCAAGCTGGTCGGCCTCGCCTACCGCTTGCGCCGCGATCTGGGGGAACCGCTCGAGCAGGTGGACGTCCTCGCGAGTTGGCCGCTGACCCGCGAATGGTCGGCGGTGGGCCGCTGGAACTATTCGCTGCGTGACGACCAGGATCTGGAGTCGCTGGTCGGCGTCGAGTACCGCAGCTGTTGCTGGGCAGCCCAGCTCGCCGCGCGGCGCTATGTCCGCAATCTCGATGAGATCGACCAGGGCGTGTATCTGCAACTCGAGCTGACCGGACTCGGCCGGCTCGGCGATGGAATCCAAAGTTTCTTGAACCGTGTGATGGTGGATGATGAAGCGATGCCGTGAGCGGACTCTTGTCGGAGGTCCGGCCAGCCGGGCGATGGTCGGGCTGTTGCTGTTGTGCCTCTGCGCGAGCGGGATGACGGCCGAACTCGATCAGGTCGTCGCCGTCGTGAACAATGGCGTCATCCTGCGCAGCGAGCTGGACCAGCAGGTGCGCGAGCTCCAGACGCGCGCGGCCGGGCAGCCCAATACCCGCCTGCCAGCCGAGGCGACATTGCGCAAGCAGGTGCTGGAGCAGATGATCCAGAACGAGATCCAGCTCCAGCTCGCTGATCGCACCGGCATTCGCGTGGCCGACGACGCGGTCAACCAGGCGGTCGCCGGCATCGCGCGACGCAACAACATGCGTCTCGACGAGTTCATCGGTGCCATCGAGGCCGAGGGCCAGAGCTACGCGGCGCTGCGCGAGGACATCCGCAAGGATCTCGCCATCGACCAGTTGCGCCAGCGGGAGGTCGGCCGGCGCATCGTGGTCACGGACCGCGAAATCGACAACCAGATCGAAACGCTGAACACGCGGGACGCCAAGGCGGGCGGCGAGGACGGCAAGACGCTGGTCAAGGAAACCCGTGCGCGGCATATCCTGATGCGTCCCAGCGTCGTCATGAACGACGCGAAGATTCGCGCCACGCTGGCCGCCGTGCGCAGCCAGCTGGTCGCCGGTGGCGATTTTGCCGCCCTGGCCAAGCAATATTCCGACGACGCCACGGCCGATCAGGGCGGCGATCTGGGGTGGGTGGCGCGAGCTGCGGTCGTGCCCGAATTTCAGCAGGTGATGGACAGCCTCGAGCCCGGGCAGATCAGCGAGCCGTTCCGCTCCCGCTTCGGCTGGCACATCGTGCAGGTGACCGAGCGCCGCGAGCGGGACGCCACCGACGATGCGCTGCGGGAACGGGCGCGGCAGGCGGTCTTCCAGCGCAAGGTCGAGGAAGCCACGGCGGCCTGGGCACGTCGGCTGCGCGAGGAAGCCTATGTGGAGATCCGCCTCGACCAAGGGTCTTGAACCGGCTCATGCGCCTGCCCCGTCTGGCCCTGACGCCGGGTGAGCCGGCCGGCATCGGCCCGGACCTGGCAGTCCAACTGGCGCAGCAGGCGCTGCCGGCTGAACTCGTCGTGATCAGCGAGCCCGGGCTGCTCGAAGCCCGGGCTCGCCAGATCGGCTTGCCGCTGACCTTGTACGCCTTCGATGCCGGCGCCCCGCCGCAGCCGCATCAGGCCGGCCGCTTGTGCATCGCGCCGGTCGCCCTCAGCACCCCGGTGCGCTGCGGTCATGGCGATCCGGCCCAGGCGCGCCATGTGCTGGCCACGCTGGAGCGAGCCACGGCCGGCTGTCTGGCCGGCGAATTCGACGCGCTGGTGACGGGGCCGGTGCACAAAGGCCTCATCAACGAGGCGGGCATCGCCTTCAGCGGGCACACCGAATGGCTCGCCGAGCGCACCGGCGCAGCCCTGCCGGTGATGATGCTGGTCGCGCCGGGACTGCGCGTCGCGCTGGCCACCACCCACTTGCCGCTGCGGGCCGTGCCCGATGCCATCACACGCGAAAGCCTGACCCGGGTACTGACGGTGCTCGAGCGCGACCTGCGCCAGCGTTACGGCCTGGACGCCCCGCGCATCCTGGTCTGCGGCCTCAATCCCCATGCCGGCGAAGGCGGGCATCTGGGGGATGAGGAGTTGCGCGTCCTCGTGCCGGTACTGGATGCGCTGCGCGATCAGGGATTCGATCTGACGGGCCCGGTGCCGGCCGACACGGCCTTCACGCCCGAGCGGCTCGCCGGCTGCGACGTCGTGCTCGCCATGTACCACGACCAGGGTCTGCCGGTCCTGAAGGCGCGCGGCTTCGGCGAGGCCGTGAACGTGACGCTGGGCTTGCCCATCGTGCGCACCTCGGTCGACCACGGCACGGCCTTCGAACGGGCCGGCACCGGCCGGGCGGAGGTGAGCAGTCTGCGCGCGGCGGTTCATGAGGCGCTGCGTCTGGTGGCGGTCCGGTGATGCTGGCCCGCAAGCGCTTCGGCCAGAACTTCCTGCACGATCAGGGCATCATCCGCCGCATCGTGCAAACGGTCGCGCCGCAGCCGGGCGAGGCGGTGGTCGAGATCGGTCCCGGCCGCGGCGCCATCACCCGCCCCTTGCTGGCGGCGTGCGGTCGGCTCGATGCGGTGGAGATCGACCGCGATCTCATCGCGCTGCTGCGCGATCCGGGCGCGGGTCTGGGCGGACTCACGGTGCACGAAGGCGATGTGCTGCGCTTCGACTTTCGCGCGCTGGCGCGCGAGCGCGGGCAGCCGTTGCGGGTGGTCGGCAACCTGCCCTACAACATTTCCACGCCGCTGATCTTCCATCTGCTCGATCAGATCGATGTCATCGCCGACATGCACTTCATGCTGCAGCGCGAGGTGGTCGCGCGCATGGCGGCCGCGCCCGGCGGCGGCGACTATGGCCGGCTGACGGTGATGCTGGCGGCGCAGGTCGAGGTGACGCCCTTGTTTCACATCGCGCCGGGGTGCTTCACGCCGGCGCCGCAGGTGGAGTCGACCTTCGTGCGGCTGACGCCGCATGTCGCGCCGCCGTTCGTCTTGCCCGACCCGGCGCTTTACGCCAAGCTGGTGCACGCGGCCTTCAGCCAGCGCCGCAAGACGCTGCGCAATGCGCTCAAGGATCTGGCCGACGAGGCCCGGATCCGCGCGGCCGGACTCGATCCGGGCGCACGCCCGGAGACGGTCGAGCCAGCCGGGTACGCAGCGCTTGCAGGCGTGCTGTGTCACGGGACGCCTACGCACGGGATATCACCTTGACGTCGCATCCGGCACCTGGCTCGTGCCGGTCGGCGGGCGGATGCAACCCCCTTTTCAGGACTTGAGCAGATGGCATCATCCAAGACCGAAGACCCGCGCCCCGTTTACCGCATCGAGGTCGCCGTCGCCAGCGAATACCTGCCGCTGGAGTCGGATTCGGCCACCGACCGCTTCGTGTTCTCCTACACCGTGACCCTGCGCAATACCGGCACGGTGACGGCGCGCCTGTTGTCCCGGCACTGGTACATCACCGACGGCGAAGGTCATGTGCAGGAAGTCCGCGGCGAGGGCGTGGTGGGCGAACAGCCGGTGCTGGAGCCGGGCGGAACCTACACCTACAGCAGCGGCGCCATGCTGGAAACCCCGGTCGGCTCGATGCGCGGCAGCTACCAGATGGTGGCCGAGGACGGCGCCCACTTCGAGGCCGAGATTCCCGTGTTCACCCTCGCCGTGCGCAGCCAGTTGCACTGAGGCGGATGCATGGCCTGCTACGCCGTCGGCGATCTGCAAGGCTGCCTCGATCCGCTGCAGCGGCTGCTCGAGCGCCTGCGTTTCGATCCCGGCGC
>JAJXTQ010000106.1 GCA_021783685.1 Pseudomonadota bacterium
CTTCACCAGCGCGCTCTTGGCCGGTGAGCCCATCCCGGTGTTCAACCATGGCCACCACAAGCGCGATTTCACCTACGTCGACGATGTGGTCGAGGGCATCGTGCGCGTGCTCGACCGCCCCGCCCGGCCCGATGCCGCGTTCGATCCGGCGCATCCCGATCCCGCGGCCGGCAGCGCGCCGTATCGGCTCTACAACATCGGCAATGGCCAGCCGGTCGATCTCATCACCTACATCCGCACCCTGGAGGCCGCGCTGGGGCGGCCGGCGCAGCTCGACCTTCAACCCATGCAGCCGGGGGACGTGCCCGACACCTGGGCGGACTGCACGCCCTTGCAGCGCGATACCGGCTACCGGCCGTCCACGCCCGTGACCGAGGGCATCGCCCGCTTCGTGGCCTGGTACCGGGATTACTATCGGGTGTGATGGGTGGGGAAGCGGGCGGCGTCAGCAGCCGCGGGCGGCGTCAGCAGCCGTCCGTCAATCGTAGGCAATGACGCGGGCATAGGGCGCATCGAGGCGCCGGCGTCCGCCCAGAAAGCCGAGTTCGATCAATGTGGCCGCCGCTGCGACCTGAGCGCCGCTCTGCGCACCAGTGCACAGGCGGCGGCGAGCGTCCCGCCGGTGGCGAGCACGTCATCCACCACGGCCACGCGCTGTCCCGGCGCCAGCAGGCCCTGCTGGATCTCGAGGCGGTCCGTGCCGTACTCGAGCGCGTAGTCGTGGCCCAGGCAGGGTCCGGGCAGCTTGCCCGGCTTGCGGACCATGACCAGCCCACAGCCCAGTTTCAGCGCCAGGGGCGCCGCGAGCAGGAAGCCCCGCGATTCGATCCCCACCAGCACGTCCGGCGCATGGGGGAACAGCTGCCGGGCCAGACGGCCGAGCGCGACCTGCCAGGCGTCGGCGCAGGCAAGCAGCGGCGCAACGTCGTAAAAGACGATCCCCCGCTTGGGGAAGCCCGGGATCTGGCGGATGTAGGGCTTGAGATCCATAGGAACCCTCAGCCGCTCGTGTCGTCGAGCAGCCGCAGGTGCTGCGGCAGGGTGACGTGCATGGCGAGCGGGAGGTGATCGGAGCCGACGTGGCTGACCACCTGCGTGTGCTGGATGTCGAGGCCCGGTGTCACCAGGATATGGTCCAGGCTGCGGGTCGGGCGCCAGCTCGGATAGCTCGGCAGCGGATGGGGCGAACCGCGCAGGCCGGCCAGCGCGCTGTGGTTGCGGACGGCGTCCCAACTGCAGTTCAGATCGCCCATCAGGATGGCATGCGAGCCGTCGCCGATCAGGCTGCCGAGGAAGGCCAGCTGGTTGGCCTGCGAGCGCCGGTCGAGCGACAGGTGGGCGACGATCACCAGCAGGCCGTCGGTGTCCGCCCCGAACCGGGCGATGAGGGCGCCGCGGCCGGGGATGCGGCTGGGCAGGCTGACCTCGCGCACCTCCGTGGGCCGGTAGCGACTGAGCAGGCCCATGCTGTGCCGGGCCCATCGTCCGAGGCGGCGGTTGACGCGGGTGTGCCAGTAGGGGAAGCCGGCCTGTTCGGCGAGATGCGCGACCTGGTCGACGTAGTTGCTGCGCAGGCTGCCGGCGTCGGTTTCCTGCAGGGCGACCAGATCGTAGGGCGCCAGGATCTGCGCGATGCGATTGAGGTTTTCATGCCGGGAGCGGAAGGGCAGGGCGTAGCGCCACGCCTTGGTCAGGTAATGATGGTAGCGGCTGGTTTCGATACCGACCTGGATGTTGTAGGTTAGCAGCTTGAGATGATGGCGTTCGGTCATGATTCTGCTTGTCGGCTCGCGTTGGCTGGATTCTATCCCAAGGCCGCGGGCGAGCGGCCGGATGTCGCCCTTGGACCCGCCAGAGCCGGTTGCGTTGCCCGATCGGGGCCGTTGTGTATGGGATGAGCCGATGTCCGACGAATTGCTGAACAATATCAATGTCGCCGCGCAGGATGTGCTGATCACGCCGCGCCAACTCAAGGACGATGTCCCGCTCGGCGCGGCGGGCGAGCGCACGGTGCTCGAAGGCCGGCGCAGCGTGCGGCGCATCCTGGATCGGGCCGATCCGCGCCTGCTGGTGGTGATCGGTCCGTGTTCCGTGCACGACGTCGACTCGGCGCGGGATTACGCGCGCCGTCTGCTGGCGCTGGCGCGCGAGGTGGACGATACGCTCTTCATCGTCATGCGCGTGTACTTCGAAAAGCCGCGCACCACGACCGGCTGGAAGGGCCTGATCAACGATCCCCATCTCGATGATTCCTTCCATATCGAGGACGGTCTGCACATCGCGCGCCGGCTTCTGGTCGATCTGGCCGACATGGGACTTCCGGCGGGCACCGAGGCGCTCGATCCCATCGTGCCGCAGTATCTGTCCGATCTGATCACCTGGACGGCCATCGGCGCGCGCACCACCGAGTCGCAGACCCATCGCGAGATGGCGAGCGGCCTGTCGACGCCGGTGGGCTTCAAGAACGGCACCGACGGCAGCCTCACAGTGGCCATCAACGCGCTGCACTCGGTGTCCAGCCCGCACAGCTTTCTCGGCATCGACCCCAATGGCCGCAGCGCCGTCATCCGCACGCGCGGCAATGGCTATGGACATGTCGTGCTGCGCGGCGGGCATCAGCCGAATTACGACTCGGTCAGCGTCGCGCTGTGCGAGCGGGCGCTGCGCGAGGCCAAGCTGCCCGAGAACATCGTCATCGACTGCAGCCACGCCAATTCCAGCAAGGATCCCGCGCTGCAAACCCTGGTGGCCGAGAATGTCGCCAACCAGATCCTGGAGGGCAACCGCTCCATCCTGGGGCTGATGCTGGAAAGCAACATCGGCTGGGGCAACCAGAAGATCTCGGCGGATCGCAGCCGGATGGCCTACGGGGTGTCGGTGACCGATGCCTGCATCGACTGGCCCGCCACCGAGAAACTCCTGCGCGCGTTGCGCGTCAAACTGAAGGACGCCCTGCCGGCGCGCCTGCCCGCGGCGCAGGCGTCCGCCACGGCCTGAGCGCGGCGAGGACCCTGTTCGACACATTGAGGAGCAAGCGCCATGGATGGATTTCACGCGTTCACATTGCAGAGTCTGGAAGGCGAGCCGCTGCCGCTGGCCGGGTTTCGCGGCCACCCGGTGCTGGTGGTGAACGTCGCCAGCCGCTGCGGACTCACGCCCCAATACGCCGGGCTCGAGGCCCTTTATCGGGAATACCGCAATCAGGGGCTCGTCGTGCTGGGTTGCCCGTGCAACCAGTTCATGAATCAGGAGCCGGGCGATGCCGAGGCGATCCGCTCCTTCTGCAGCACCCGCTATGACGTGAGTTTTCCGCTCAGCGCGAAACTCGAGGTCAATGGTCCGGGCGCGCATCCGCTCTACGCCTGGCTCACCGCGCCGGAACAGGGCCATCCCGGCGCCATCCGCTGGAATTTCGAGAAATTCCTGATCGACGGGGCAGGGCGCGTCGCGGCCCGCTTTTCGCCGCAAACGCTGCCCGAGGATGCGGATCTGCGTCAGGCCATCGCGACCGGACTCGCCGCCGCCTGATCCCTGAATGACCGGGCGTCCGGCGGCGCAGGACGGTTTTCGCGGCCGGGGTCGAGCGGGCTGGTAGACTCGGCGCATGAACACCGCTTTCTCCCGCCGCTTCTGCGTGGCCCCGATGCTGGATTGCACCGACCGCCACGCGCGCCACCTGATGCGTCTGATCAGCCGCCACGCCTGGCTCTACACCGAGATGGTGACGACCGGCGCGCTCCTGCGCGGGCAGCCGGAGCGCCATCTGGCCCATAGCGTGATCCAGCATCCGGTGGCGCTGCAACTCGGCGGCAGCGATCCGGCCGCGCTCGCCCGGTGCGCCCGGCTTGGCGAGGACTGGGGCTTCGACGAGATCAACCTGAACGTGGGCTGCCCCAGCGACCGCGTGCAGGGCGGGCGCTTCGGCGCCTGCCTGATGGCCGAGCCCGCGCTGGTGGCCGACTGCGTCGCGGCGATGCAGGCCGTGGTGCGGATTCCGGTGACGGTCAAGACACGGCTCGGGATCGACGACCTCGATCACGACGAACACCTGCATCGCTTCATCGGCACGGTCGCCGCGTCCGGCTGCCGGACCTTCGTCCTGCATGCGCGCAAGGCCTGGCTCCAGGGGCTGAGCCCGCACGAAAACCGCACCGTGCCGCCGCTGCAGTATGCACGGGTCCACGGCGTCAAGGCGGCGATGCCCCATCTTGAAATCATCCTCAACGGCGGCTTGACCGATCTCGACGCTGCGCTGGCCGCAGGCGCGGGGCTCGATGGGGTGATGCTGGGGCGGGCGGTGTACGACAGCCCCTGGCTTCTTGCCGAGGTGGACACGCGCTTCTATGGCGATGACCGGACGGTGGTCGACCGGGTCGCGGTGATCGAGGCCTACGGCGCGTATGCGCGCGCCGAACTGGCGGCCGGGACGCCGCTCAATGCGCTGACGCGGCCGCTGCTGGGGATGTTCAACGGGCTGCCCGGCGCGCGCGCTTTCCGGCGCCATCTGAGCGAGCAAGTGTGCCGCCCCGGCGCGGGCTGGTCGGTGGTGGCGCAGGCGCTGGATCCATGGCGGGCCGCGCCCCTGTCGGCCTGAGCGGGAGCGCATGCCGCTCGATCCGCCGACCGGCCTGAACCCGCGCCTGGCGGGGGCGGCTGCCGAGGTTGCCGGCCGCTGCCTGGTCCGGCTGCCCGAGGTGGCCAAGGCGCATGCAGCCGCTGTGTTGGGATGGGCGCTGTGGCGTCGCGAAAGCCGGTGCCCGCCGCACCTGGGGGTGCGCTTTCCCGCGGACGCTCTGGGGGCGCCGGAGGGCTGGCTGCGGGCCTGCTTCACGCGGCGCGCGATGGCCTTGTTCAATCTGGCCGATGCGCTGTGGGGCACGCCGCGCCGGGCCCCGGCCGGCGTTTCGGTGACCGGCTGGCCGGCGCTCGCCGCGTTGCAACGCCAGCGCATCCCCGTCATTTTGCTGGCCGGACATTTCATCGATCTTCCGGTAGGGGTTCGGGCGCTGGCCGAACGGGTCCCGCTCGTGGTGGTGGCGCGCATGTTCCGCCATCCGGCGCTGCGACGGCCGCTGGCGCGCCTGGCGCGCCGCACCGGCGGCAAGCTCGTCGACGGACGGGACGCGCGCGAGATCTGGCGGTGCCTCCGGCGCGGCGAAACTGTGCTGATTCTGGCGGACTACCCCGTCCCGGGAGGATCGCGCGCGACCGAGGACCGGATCGGGCGGCTGGCGCGCGCAACCGGGGCGGTGGTGTTGCCCTTGTCGTGCCGACGCGTCGACGCGCGGTTGTGCTTGGCGGTCGGCACGCCGCTCACGGACGATCAGACGAGCGATGCGGCCCTGCGCGCGCTCTATGCGGGATGGATCGCCGAGTCGCCGATCGACTACCTGTGGCCGCGGGCCCCGCGGGAATCGAATGAGCGCGCCACGACCGGGGCGGCCGGGCGAGCGCGCAGGCGAGACGTGCCGGTCCGGAGCGGGTTTTGGTAAGCTGATCGCTTTTGGGAGCGCTGGGTGGCGATCCGCACCAGAGTCAAGATCTGCGGCATCACCCGTCTCGACGACGCCCTGCAGGCGGCCGATGCCGGCGTCGATGCCATCGGGCTGGTGTTCCATCCAGGCAGCCCCCGGTATCTCGAGGCCGCCGGCGCGGCGCGCTGGGTGCACCGCATCCCGGCCTTCGTGAGCGTGGTCGGCCTGTTTCTCGACGCCGAGCCCGCCTTCATCGACGGCATCCTGGCCGAGATCGATCTGGACCTGTTGCAGTTCCACGGCCGCGAAACGCCCGCCGCATGCGAGCGCCACGGCCGGGCCTACATCAAGGCTCTGGGCATGGGGGGCGCCGGAACCGACGTCGTGACTCAGGCGCGCGCGCATGTGCGGGCGCGCGGGATGCTGCTCGACAGCCACGCGCCGGGCGAGGCGGGCGGTCGCGGGCAGCGCTTTGCCTGGGACGCCATTCCCGGTGAGCGGCCCTTGCCGCTGATTCTGGCCGGCGGGCTGGACGCGGGAAATGTCGCGGCGGCCATCCATCAGGTCCGCCCGTGGGCGGTGGATGTGAGCAGCGCGGTCGAAAGCGCGCCCGGGGTCAAGGATCCACGGCGCATGCAGGAATTCATGGAGGCTGTCAGACGTGCCGATGCCGAAGCTTGATGATGTGGGTAGCCCGCTGCCCGACGCGCGGGGGCATTTCGGCCCCTACGGGGGGCGATTCGTCCCCGAGACCCTGGTGGCGGCGCTGGAGGCGTTGACCGAGGCCTATCACGAGGTCGGCCGGGATCCCGAGTTCCGCCGCCGGCTCGATGCCGATCTCGCGCACTATGTGGGACGGCCCTCGCCGCTGTATCTGGCCGAGCGCCTGACGCGCGAGGTGGGTGGCGCGCGCATCTACCTCAAGCGCGAGGACCTGAACCACACCGGCGCGCACAAGGTGAACAACACCGTCGGCCAGATCCTGCTCGCCCAGCGCATGGGCAAGCGGCGCATCATCGCCGAGACCGGCGCCGGCCAGCATGGCGTGGCGACCGCCACCGTGGCGGCCCGGCTGGGGCTGGATTGCGTGGTCTACATGGGGGCCGAGGACGTCAAGCGCCAGGCGCCGAACGTCTATCGCATGAAGCTGCTCGGCGCCGAGGTGCGGCCCGTGGAATCCGGCAGCCGCACGCTCAAGGACGCCATGAACGAGGCCATGCGCGACTGGGTCACGCACGTGGACGACACCTTCTACGTGATCGGCTCGGTGGCCGGGCCGCATCCCTATCCCATGATGGTGCGCGACTTCCAGTGCATCATCGGGCGGGAAACCCGCGAG
>JAJXTQ010000107.1 GCA_021783685.1 Pseudomonadota bacterium
GAGCCGGTGGCCGCGGCCATGGGTGCCGGCATCCCGGTGCACGAGGCGCGCGGGTCGATGGTGCTGGACGTGGGCGGCGGCACCTCCGAGGTGGCCGTGATGTCGCTCAACGGCATCGTGTACGCCGCCTCGGCGCGGGTCGGCGGGGACAAGTTCGACGACGCCATCGTCAACTACGTGCGCCGCAACTACGGCATCCTGATCGGCGAGACCACCGCCGAGCGCATCAAGCGCGAGATCGGCTCGGCCTTCCCGGCCAAGGAAGTGCGCGAGATCGAGGTCAAGGGGCGCCATCTGTCCGAAGGCGTGCCGCGCAGCTTCACCCTCAACAGCAACGAAATCCTGGAGTCGCTGCAGGAGCCGCTGAGCGTCATCGTGCGTGCGGTCAAGACGGCGCTCGAACAGACCCCGCCCGAACTGGCGTCCGATGTCGCCGAACGCGGCATCGTGCTCACCGGCGGCGGCAGCCTGCTGCGCGATCTGGACCGGCTGCTGATGGAGGAAACCGGCATTCCGGTGGTGCTGGCGGACGATCCTCTCACCTGTGTGGCGCGCGGCGGCGGGCGGGTGCTGGAACTCGTGGATCAGCACGGCGTCGACCTGTTCTCGCTGGACTGAGAGATTCATCGCGGCCGGCCGCGACGCTGCGCCGGGGGGCAAGGCCATCAAACCGCTGTTCCTCAAGACCCGCGCACTGAATCTGCGCTTCGTCCTGCTCGTGCTCGCCGCGATTGCCCTGATGATCTACGACTCGGGGCAGTCGACGCGGCTGCGTTTCCTCGTCGGTACCCTGGTCTATCCCGTCCAGCTCGCCGTCGACCTGCCGGTGCGGCTCGGCCTCGAGGCGCTGGACAGCGTGCGCAGTCGCCGCAACCTGCTTTCGGAGAACGAAGGCCTGCGCACCCGCCAGGTGTTGCTCGAGGCCCAGATCCAGAAGCTCGCGGTGCTGCAGGCCGAGAACGCCCGCCTGCGTGAACTGCTGCAATCCTCGAGCCGCCTCGACGACCGCTTGTCCATCGCCGAGATCATGGGCATGGACCTCGACCCCTTCCGTCAGCGCATCACGATCAACCGGGGCCTGCTGCACCAGGTCCACGTCGGCCAGCCCATCATCGACGCCCATGGGGTGATGGGCCAGATCACCCAGGTCAACCTCAACACCTCGATGGCTTTGCTCATCACCGATGCCAACCACTCGCTGCCGGTCGAGGTGAACCGCAACGGCCTGCGCACGGTGGCGCAGGGGACGGGCGAGAGCCGCTGGCTGACCCTGCCGTATCTGCCGCGCAATGCCGACATCCGCGAGGGCGATCTGTTGATCACCTCCGGGCTGGGGGGGCGATTCCCGCGGGGCTATCCGGTCGCGACGGTCCGCACGATCGACCGCCAGGGGCAGGGCCGCTTCGCTCAGGTGCGTGCGGAGGTGACGGCGCAGGTGGACCGCAGCCGCGAGGTGCTGCTGATCTGGGATCACCCGCCGCTGGACAGTCCGCCGCCGGAGTCCGTGCAGCCCGAGGAGGAGTCGCCCTGATGCTGGCCCGGTTCGGTGTGCTCGCTGCGTGTTTCTTCCTGGCGCTGGCCCTGACCTTCGTCCCGTTGCCGCCTTGGGCCGCGCCGTGGCGTCCCGACTGGGTGGCGCTGGTCGTGATCTATTGGATCATGGCGCTGCCGGAGCGGGTCGGCCTCGCGACGGCCTGGGTGCTGGGGCTGCTGATGGACGCGGGCAGTGGCGGCGTGCTGGGCGTACAGGCCCTGAGCCTGACGCTGGCTGCCTACGTCGTGGCCCGTTTCCATTTGCAGCTGCGTGCCTTTCCGGTGTGGCAACAGAGCCTGGCGCTCGTCCCGATCCTCGCGCTGGCGGCGTTTCCCGGCTTCTGGCTGGCGGGCATGGGCAATCGGGGTGATCCCCTGTTCCCCTGGTCCGGGATCCTGACCAGCGCCCTGATCTGGCCCTGGATGTTTGCCGTGCTCCGGGACCTGCGACGCCGATTCGTGGCCGCGTGATGGCCCCACGCCGTCGCTTGCGCCGGAATCCCCAGATCCGGCTGCACAATCCGGAACTCGAGCGGCGACTCATCCGCAGCCGCATCCTGCTGGCGACCGTGCTCGCATCGGTCTGGCTGCTCGGCACCGGTCTGCGCCTCTATGACCTGCAGGTGCATTCCCACGCGCATTTCGCCACCCTGTCGCAGGGCAACCGGGTGCGCTTGCGGCCCCTGCCGCCGCCGCGTGGACTCATCTACGACCGCCAGGGCATCCTGCTGGCCGAGAATCTGCCGTCGTTCCGGCTGGAGATCGTGCCCGAGGACGTTCCCGATCTGCCCCGGACGCTGGAGCGCCTGTCCCGGCTGGTCGAAATCACCCCGCGGGACCGCGAGCGCTTCGAGCGCGAACGCAGGCGCAGCCGGCCGTTCGACGCCATCCCCCTGCGCCATCGCCTGACCGACGAGGAAGTGGCGCGGCTGGCCATCGACCGGATTCATTTCCCCGGTGTCGACATCCGCGCCGATCTCACGCGCCACTATCCGTTCGGCGCCAGCACGGCCCATGTGATCGGCTATACGGGCGCCGTGGACGAGCGCGATCTGCGCGATGTCGCGGAAGGCACTTACGCCGGCTTGACCGAGGCGGGACGGAACGGCGTCGAACGGTCCTATGAGACCGAGCTGCGCGGGGTGACCGGCTACGAGCAAGTCGAGGTCAACGCCCAGGGACGCACCGTCCGCGTGCTCGAGAGCCGGGCCTCCGTGGCCGGCCAGAACCTTTACCTGAGCCTCGACATCCGCTTGCAGCGCGCCGCCGAGGCGGCGCTGGCCGGGCGGCGCGGCGCGATCGTGGCCATCGCCCCGGACAGCGGGGAGATCCTCGCGCTGGTGAGCGAGCCCGCCTACGACGCCAACCTGTTCATCGGCGGGATCTCGGCCGAGAACTATCAGTCGCTGAGCAAGGATCCGGGTCGGCCGCTGTTCAACCGCAGCATTCTCGGCCAGTACCCGCCCGGCTCGACCATCAAGCCCCTTCTGGGTGTCGCGGATCTGGCCAGCGGGCAACCGCTGGGGCCTGGCGGGGTCTATTGCGCCGGGTTCGTGAAGCTGCCCAATCAGGAGCGGCGTTACCGCGACTGGAAACGCAGCGGACACGGCCATACCGACCTGCGCCGCGCCATCGCCGAGTCCTGCGACGTCTATTTCTACCAGCTCTCGCTGGAACTGGGCATCGACCGGATCCATGACACGCTGGTGGCGTTCGGCCTGGGACACCAGACCGGCGTCGATCTGCCCGGTGAACGGGGCGGGCTGGTGCCTTCCAAGGCCTGGAAGCAGCGCGCGCGCAAGCAGCCGTGGTACATCGGCGAAACGCTGGTGAACGCCATCGGCCAAGGCTACAACCTCGCCACGCCGCTGCAGCTCGCGCAGGCCGCCGCCACCCTGGCGCGGCGCGGGCAGGTGCTTGCGCCCCGCATCGTCAGGGCGCGCGAGGATGTCGCGAGCGGCCGTTACGTCCCGCTGACGCCGGTGCCCGGTACGGCGGTTGCGTTCGGCGCGCCGGGCCAATGGGAAACGGTGATCGACGCCATGCATGATGTGGTGCAGACGCCCGGCGGGACCGCCTTTGGGAGCGGCCGCGGCGCGCCTTATGCCTATGCCGGCAAGACCGGGACGGCGCAGGTGTTCGGGCTGGGCAGCGAGGAGGAATACGTGGAGGAAAACGTCGCGGCGCATTTGCGCGATCACGCGCTGTTCCTCGGGTTTGCGCCGCAGCACGCTCCGGCCATCGCGATCGCCGTCGTCGTGGAGCACGGCGGCAGCGGCGGTCACACGGCCGCGCCCATCGCCCGGCAGGTGCTCGATGCCTATCTGGTCCACGAGGAGCCCACGCCATGAACCGCACACTGTACGAAACGGGCGGCGGCCTGCGCACGCCGCTGCGTGACTGGCCCACCTCGCTGCATCTGGATCTGCCGCTGCTGGCGTTGCTGGGCGCCCTGTCCGGGGTGGGCCTCATGATCCTCTACAGCGCGGGCGGCGCCGACATGGATCTGCTGGTGCGCCAGTTGATCCGCCTGGGGCTGGCTTTTGCAGTGATGTTCGCCCTGGCGCAGGTGCCCAGCGACTGGCTGTACCGGCTGGCGCCCATCCTCTACGGCGCCAGCCTGGTGTTGCTGATCCTCGTCATGCTGCTGGGGGACATCGGCAAGGGGGCGCAGCGCTGGCTGGATCTGGGTGTGGTCCGCTTCCAGCCGTCGGAACTGATGAAGCTCGCCATGCCGCTGATGATCGCCCGCTATCTGCAGGATCGCGGCATACCGCCGCAGGGCTGGGACGTGCCCATCGTGCTCGCGCTGATCGGCGGGCCCGTGCTGCTGATCGCCGAGCAGCCGGATCTGGGTACGGCCGTGCTGGTGATGACGGCGGGCGTGGCGGTGCTGTTTCTGGGCGGCCTGGCGTGGCGCTGGATCATCGCCCTGGCGGCGGCGCTCGGAGCGGCCCTGCCGCTGGTCTGGGCCTTGATGCACGACTATCAGCGGCAGCGCGTGCTCACGCTCCTCGATCCGGAAGCCGATCCGCTGGGCACCGGCTATCACATCATCCAGTCCAAGATCGCGCTGGGCTCGGGCGGGCTGTTCGGCAAGGGCTGGCTGAACGGCAGCCAGGCGCATCTGCAGTTCCTGCCCGAAGGCACGACCGACTTCATCTTCGCGGTCTACGGGGAGGAATTCGGGCTCATCGGCCTGCTGCTGCTGCTGGGGATCTATTTCGCGGTCACGGCGCGTGGCCTGCAGATCGCGACCAACGGGCAGAACGGCTTCGAGCGGCTGCTCGCCGCCAGCCTGAGTTTCACCTTTCTGTTCTATGTGTTCGTCAACACCGGCATGGTCAGCGGCGTCCTGCCCGTGGTCGGCGTCCCGCTGCCGCTCGTCAGCTACGGCGGCACCTCGATGGTGACCCTGCTGGCGGGCTTCGGTATGCTCATGTCGATCCAGACCCACAAGAAGATGCTCGCACCATGAATCGATTGGCCGGATACGCCTGGGCGGTGTTGTTGGGCGCCCTTCCCGCTGCCGGACCGGCGGCGCCCCCTGCCGCAGCGCCCCCGACGGTGGCATCGGACTGGATCGATCCGGCGCAAGGCGAAGCCTTGGTGCGCCGCCTGGCAGAGCGACAGGGCGTGCCGGAGGCGACGGTGCGGACCTTGCTCGGCGAGGCGGTTTTCCGTCAGGACATCATCGACGCCATCACGCGGCCTTACGAGGCCAAGCCCTGGCATCAGTACCGGGCGCTGTTCCTGACGCCCGCCCGCATCAACGGCGGCGTGGCGTTCTGGCAAGCCAACCAGGCCCTGCTCGAGCAAGCATCGGCGCGTTACGGGGTGCCGCCCGAGATCATCGTCGCCATCATCGGCGTGGAAACGCAGTTCGGGCGCAACCTCGGGCGCTATCGGGTGCTCGACGCGCTGGCGACGCTGGGATTCGCCTATCCGCCGCGCAGCCCGTTTTTCCTGGGCGAGCTGGAGCAGTTCTTCACGCTGACCCAGGAGGAACATCTGGATCCGCGCCAGACGCTGGGATCCTATGCGGGCGCCATGGGCATGGGACAGTTCATCCCCAGCAGCTATCGCGCCTATGCCGTCGACTTCGACGGCGACGGCCAGCGCAACCTCTGGCAGACGGCCGACGCCATCGGCAGCGTGGCCAACTACTTCGCCCGCCACGGCTGGAAGAAAAACGGGCCCGTCGCCGTTCCGGCCGATGCCGGCACGCCGGAGGCGCAAGCCCTGGGCAGCCAGAAACGGGAGACCCCGCACACGGTCGCCAGCCTTCGGCAGACCGGCGTCCGGACCGCTGCAGCCCTGCCCGGCGACTTGCCGGCCAACCTCCTCATGCTCGATCAGGAAACCGGCCCCGAGTACTGGGTCGCCCTGCCCAACTTTTACGTCATCACGCGATACAACCAGAGCGTGCTGTATGCCATGGCCGTCTTCCAGTTGAGCCAGGAGATCCGCCGTGGCCACGACGCGCAGACCTGAGCCGCGGCGCGGCCATGCGGGATTCCCGCGCCCGCCGGCAGGGCTGTGGATCGCCCTGTCGGCAGTCCTGTGGCTCACCGCCTGCGGCCAGATTCCGCGCGAGCCGGTGCGTCACGCACCGCTGAGCCCGCCTGTCCCGCAGGCCAGGGCGTCTTACCCGGACGCTGTGCCCCGGGTCGAGCCACGCAGCCGACTCGGCAATCCGCCCTATTACGTCGTGGACGGGCGCCGCTATGTGGTGCTCGACACGGCGCATGGTTTCCGCGAGCGCGGCATCGCCTCGTGGTACGGACCGGACTTCCACGGCAAGTACGCCTCGAACGGCGAATCCTACGACATGCATGCCATGACCGCCGCGCACAAGACCCTGCCGCTGCCGTCCTATGTGCGCGTCACCAATCTGGAAAACGGCCGTAGCGCCATCGTGCGGGTGAACGATCGCGGTCCCTTCGTGGGCACCCGCGTCATCGACCTGTCCTTTGCCGCTGCGACCCGGCTCGGTGTGGTGCAGAAAGGCACGGCGCCGGTGGAAATCGCCGTCGTCGAGCCGGGTGAGGCTGGCGTTACCGTGGTCGATGCCGGACCGCGCCCGGTCGAGGGCAAGCCGCGCATGTATCTTCAGACCGGCGCGTTCTCTCAACGCGAAAACGCCGAGCGCATGCGTCAACGGCTCCTGCTGGCCCAGCTCGGGCCGGTCGACATCCGCAGCGAGCCGTCCGGTGGCCAGGCGGTCCACAAGGTC
>JAJXTQ010000108.1 GCA_021783685.1 Pseudomonadota bacterium
ATCGAGAACAAGGACACGCGCTTCGGCAGCGTGCAAGCCTGCCGCCGCGCGGCGCGCGCAGTGTTCCTGGGCAGCGCGCCCAGCACCACGAACCAGCTGGTGCGTGGTCTGGAGCTGGAGCGCGTGATTCTCGGGGTCATCCAGCCGGGCCAGCAGATCGGGTTGTTCAAGGACGCGCTGCGCCGCCTCGCCGATCGGCTGCACTATCTCAACCACGCCAACAACCGCTTCTGGCTGGACACGCGCCCGAACCTGCGGCGCGAGATGGAGGAGCGCAAGCGCCGCTTCCAGTACAATGAGGATGTGTTCCCCACCGTCCGCGAACGCGTGCAGCGCAGTTTTGCCAGTGGCGTGTTCGGTGGCATCCATACCTTCACCGACAGCGGCGACGTGCCCGACGACTGGGCGCTGCGGCTGGTGGTGCTGCCGCCGGATGCGGCCTTCAGCAAGAGCGGCCAGAGCCTGGCCATCGAGCGCGCGACGGAGATTCTGAAGAAACGCGGCGACCAGCCCCGTTTCAAGCAGAACCGGCTGATCTTCCTGGCGGCGGACTACGACAGCGTGAGCCGCCTGAAGGATCACGTTCGCTCGCACCTCGCGTGGCGCAGCATCGTCGGCGACTACAAGGACAACCGCATCGTCCTCGACAACCTGATGGCCAAACAGGCGCAGGCCAGCCTGGATCAGGCCGACGAAACGGTGCGGCGCATGATCCGCGAAACCTACAAGTGGCTGCTCGCGCCGGTGCAGGACGCCCGCCCCGGCAAGGGTCTGTCAGAGGTGAAGTGGGAACACTTCCCGCTCAACCCCGGCGCGCAGAACCTGTCACAGGAAATCGAGCGCGTGCTCAAGGAGAACGAACTCCTGATCACCGAATGGGCACCGATCCATCTGGCCAAGGTGCTGAAGGACTGGTTCTGGAAGGACGACGCGAAGGACGTTGCGGCGCTCACCGTCTGGCAGCAGAGCTGTCAGCAACTCTACCTGCCGCGTTTGAAGGACGACACGGTGTTCCAGACGACGATGGCCGCGGGCGCCGAGAGCCGCGACTTCTTCGGGTTCGCGCAGGGTAAGGAGGACGGCCGGTACGTCGGATTCGTCTACGGCAAACGCACGTCGCTGATCATGGACGCGTCGCTGCTGCTGATCGAGCCGTTCGCCGCAGCGGGCTACATGGAGGCGCTGCGCGCAGCGGAGGAAGCCTCGCGCGTCAGTGCCGCCGATGCAGGCGGCGCGACGACGACCGTTCCCCCCACTAGCGGCACGTCCCGCGCGGAGGATTCCGGCAAGGGTGGCTACGCCACGGGCGGCGCCACTGCGGGACAGACGGTCAAGACGCAGTTCTACGGCAGCATCGAACTCGACCCGATTCAGGCCAAGCGGCAGTTCGCTGATCTGGTCGATGAGGTCGTGCAACAGTTCACCCTGCGCACCGGCGTGGCGGTGAAGATCGCCATCGAGATTCGGGCCGAGTCGACCGCCGGCTTCGACGATGGGCTGCAGCGTGCGGTGAAGGAGAACTGCAACGTGTTGAGGTTCACGAACGCGGAGTTCGAGACGGGCGAGTAAGGAGACCTGCCTGGAGCATCATCGACGAAACCGGCGCTGTCTAACATGCCCACAGCGCAAGCTGGAAGGACTTGATATTGGCGGAGAGAGAGGGATTCGAACCCTCGATACGTTGCCGTATACACGATTTCCAGTCGTGCGCCTTCAACCGCTCGGCCATCTCTCCGGAATCGACGTGTGCCCGGTCTCGGGCAGGCGCGAAGGTTACCCCAGCCCGCCGTCCCCTGCAATCATTGCGCGGCGGTGGCTGGTGGCACGAACGGCGGCGGTACATCGAGGCAGCTGCCGTCGGATCGCCGGCGCATGTCGCGCCCGGATTCGGTCGAGCCGCCGGCCGGAAGGGTCCAGACGCTGCGGCCAGTGGCGCCGGGCAGTTGGACCTCCGGGCCCGAACGGGCGGCCAGATGGGGTTCCTGCTTGTCGCAGGACGGTTTGGAGGCGCATGCGGCGAGCAGCACGACCGGGGCCACGAGCAGCAACCGGTGCAGCGGGGTCATCATAGGGCGATTCCTGCCTGTTCGAGGGCTTCGGTGACGGCGGCGTAACACGATGGATCGAGGGGGGTCATGGGCAGGCGGATGCCCGGGCCGATCAGGCCCATGCGCAGCAGCGCCCATTTGGTGGGGATGGGATTGCTCTCGACGAACAGGTCGCGGTGCAGGCGCGCCAGCCCGGCGTCGATGGCGCGCGCGGTGTCGGCGTCGCCGTCCAGCGCGGCGCGGCACATGGCATGCATCGCCGCCGGCGCGACATTGGCCGTGACGGAGATGTCGCCTCGGGCGCCCATCAGGATCGCCTCGCAGGCAGTGGCATCATCGCCGGAATATACGGCAAAATCGGACGGGCAGACCTGCAGCAAGGTCCGCATGCGGTCGAGATCGCCGGTTGCTTCCTTGAGGCCCACGATGTGCGGCACCGAGGCGAGGCGAACCGCGGTATCCGGCTTGAGATCCACGCCGGTGCGACCGGGCACGTTGTAGAGAATCTGGGGAATGGCGACCGCTTCGGCAATGGCCCTGTGATGACGATACAGTCCTTCCTGCGTCGGCTTGACGTAATAGGGACTGACCAGCAGGCAAGCATCGACGCCGGCTTCCTTGGCGGCCCGGGTGAGCTCGATGGCCTCCGAGGTGGCGTTGGCTCCGGTCCCGGCGATGACCGGGATGCGGCCGCGCACCTGAACCACCGCCGTGCGCAGCAGCTCGCAATGCTCGGCGAAGCTGAGCGTGGAGGCCTCGCCGGTCGTCCCCGCCACCACCAGCGCATCGGTGCCCTGCGCGACATGGAATTCGATCAGCCGGGCGAATGCGTCCCAATCGATCGCCCCATCGGCGTGCATGGGCGTGGCCAAGGCCACCAGACTGCCCGTGATCATGAACGGCTCCATGGCGAAAGTTCGTGATGTTACCCCCCAACCGCGCACGGCAACAAGCGCACAGGCCCAAGGAGACGAGCCACCCCAGCGCTCACGCCCCGATCGAAAACAGCCTCGCCACTGCACTTCGGAGTCGACACCATGCCCTTCCCCGAACCGGGTGATCTGATCCCTCCCTTCAATGCCATGGCCACCCAGGGTCTAGCCTTCTCGGACAAGACCCTTCAAGGCCGGATCACCGTGCTGTATTTCTATCCCAAGGACGACACCCCCGGCTGCACCACCGAAGGCCAGGACTTTCGCGATCATCTGGCCGCGTTTCAGGAACAGGGGGCACAGATCGTCGGCATCAGCCGCGATTCCTTGGCCTCGCACGAAAAATTCTGTGCCAAGTACAGCCTGCCCTTCCCGCTCATCGCCGACGGCGACGAGGCGCTCTGCAACCTGTTCGAGGTGCTCAAGGAAAAGAACATGTACGGCCGCAAGGTGATGGGCATCGAACGCAGCACCTTCCTCATCGATCCCGCGGGCCGCGTGGCGCGGGTCTGGCGCAAGGTGAAGGTCGAGGGGCATGTGCCGGAGGTGCTCGAGGCGGTCAAGGCGCTGCGCCAGGACGGTGACGCATGACGCCCCCGGTCAGCACCGCCCGCCGCCGGCGCATCCGCGGCGAGGAACTGACCGAAGCGGCCCTGCCGGAGGTCGCCCGCACCCGGCTCTACGTGCTCGACACCAATGTCCTGATGCACGACCCGACGTCCTTGTTCCGCTTCGAGGAGCACGCGGTCTTCATCCCCATGGTGGTGCTGGAGGAACTCGACGCCGCCAAGAAGGGCACCTCCGAGGTCGCCCGCAACGTGCGCCAGGTCAGCCGTTTCCTGGACGAGCTGATGCAGGACGCCGACCGCCAGGCCGTCGTCGATGGCCTGCCGCTGCTGCGGCCCACCGCGCCCGATGCGCCGGCCCCGGATCGTGGCGGTCGGCTGTTCTTCCAGACCGAGCCGCTGCCGACCGGCGCCATGCCCATGAGCCTGCCGGGTCTCAAGCCCGACAACACCCTGCTCGCCACCGTGATGGCCCTGCAATCGCGCCATCCCGATCGCGAGGTGGTGCTGGTGTCGAAGGACATCAACCTGCGCATCAAGGCCAGCATCATGGGCCTGTGCGCGGAGGACTACTTCAACGACCAGGTGCTGGACGACGCCGACCTGCTCTACCGCGGCTGGGAGGAACTGCCCGAGGATTTCTGGAACACCCACAGCAAGGACATGGCGTCCTGGAACGAGAAGGGTCGCACCTTCTACCGGGTGATCGGCCCCAAGGTCGGCGGGTGGACCCCCAACCTCTGCCTCTACACGCCCGATGGCCAGTTCGAGGGCATCGTGCGGGACGTCGCCCTGGGCGCCGCGCGCATCGAGATCCTGCGCAACTACCGCGAGAACGCCGTCTGGGGCGTGCGGGCGCGCAACCGGGAGCAGAGCTTCGCCCTGAATCTCTTGATGGACCCGGACGTCGACTTCGTCACCCTGCTGGGCGGCGCGGGCACCGGCAAGACGCTGCTGGCACTGGCCGCCGGTCTCACGCAGTGTCTGGAAATGAATCGCTACCGGGAAATCCTGATGACGCGGGTCACCATCCCCGTGGGCGAGGACATCGGCTTCCTGCCCGGCACGGAGGAGGAAAAGATGACGCCCTGGATGGGCGCGCTGATGGACAATCTGGAAGTGCTGACCCACAGCGAGGAAGGCGGCGACTGGGGACGGGCGGCGACGCAGGACCTCCTGGCGCACCGCATCAAGATCCGCTCGCTCAATTTCATGCGCGGCCGGACCTTCCTCAATCGCTATCTCATCATCGACGAGGCACAGAACCTCACCGCCAAGCAGATGAAAACGCTGATCACGCGCGCCGGGCCCGGCACCAAGATCGTCTGTCTGGGCAACATCGCCCAGATCGACACGCCCTATCTCACCGAAACCAGCTCGGGGCTCACCCACGTGGTCGACCGCTTCCGCAACTGGGCGCACGGCGGACACATCACGCTGGTGCGCGGCGAGCGCTCGCGGCTGGCCGACCACGCCGCGGACATTCTCTGACCCGGCGCCGTCGATCGAAGGGGCGGCCGCGCAGCCACGCGGCCGCCGCCATCCCGGCGATCAGTCATTGTGCTTCGTCCACAGTGCGCGACGGATCCAGCGACCCGAAGGGCCGGCACGGCAGCCGGACGCCGTGAGGCGCCGACACTCACGCCTCGCCCGGCCCCTCGGCCGTCATCCGGCAACGTCGTCCCCAGCAGGCAGTGAGCGCGGCGCGCATGTCCCCGGCACTGGGCCATGCAGCTCGCGCTTCCGGTCGCAAACCGGCCAGCCGCTCGAGCAGCGCCATGGGGTCGTCGGCCTCGATCGCCTGCCGGGCGCGACGCAGGGCTCGCGCGCGGGTGAGTTCGGCATCGCTCCAACCACCGGCCAGCACGCGGTCGATCTCGGCTTCCAGAAGCGGCCCGGCGCAGGCATCGTCGATGCGCAACCACCACAGGCCCATGCCGCCGACCCATTCGAGCCGACTGTCGAACGCGTAGACCGGATGCGGCCCTGATCGCAGGGCGCGCGGCAGGCGCCCCAGCAGCGGATGCGCCAAAAGATCCGCCACCCCGCAAACGGCCTCGCTCATGATGGTCTCGAACGGCAGCAGCCACAGCGCACCCGCCCCGGCCGCGCCGGGCAGACGGCCGCAGACCGGCCGATCCGGCAGCGGGGCGGGAAAACCGTGAACCGGGGAAGCCCCGGTTGGTAGCGACTCCAGAGCGCCGGCAGCGGCGCCGAGCGTGGCCGTATCGATCGCGCCCGCAGCGGTGATCATGAGCCGATCCCCCCGCAGAAGGCGCGCGCGAAAACGGGCGAGACCCATGCGATCGACCTCCGGCCGGACGGCCAGGGGGCGACAGAGGGGGTGCTCGCCCCCGAAGCGCGTCAGCAGCGCCAGGCTTTCCCAGGCGTCAGCCGAAGCGGCGGCCTGGATTTCAGGATCCGTCACCTGCGCCTCCTGCGCGATGCGCGCCGCCCCGGGCAACGGCGCCAGCAGCGCATGAACCAGCGCCCGCAGCATCTCCGGCGCGGCATCGGCCGGCACCAGCGCATGCCACACGGTCCATTCCCGCCCGCTCTGGCCATTGAACAGGCCGCCGGCGCGCGCGAGCACGTCCGGGTCCACGGCCTCGCATACCAAGTGTTCCAGCAGATGCGCGGCGCCGATCTCGCCGGCTTCTTCATCGGCGCGGCCGGCGCGCCACCACAACGCCAGCGCGACCGTCTCCCGACCGGTGAGGGCTTGCAGCCGCAGCGGGATGCCGTTGCCGAGCGTCGCGGTGTGCACGGGAGCAGGCGGCACCATCATGGCCGCCCGGTCTGCGTGGATGCACCGCCGCGAAGCAGGCATGCCGCGGCGGACGAGGCTGCGGCGCGATCATCCCATGGCCCGAATGCGCCCGCGGCCGTGGCCAGGGAGCGGACCGGCGGGCAGCGCGAAAGCCTGTGACGCCCCGTATTTCCCGGGACGGATGCACCGGACGCAGGCCCGGGGGCGACCCGTTCACGGAGGGCTCGGCGGTGAAGAAGCGCATTGGCACGCGCCATGCTGGACATCCTGCAGCGAAGGGGCTCGACGTTCATTATTCCCACGCGATCCATGAAGGCAACTAGGGTTCCGGCCTCGCACGAGGCGACTGGTCCGAGGGTTGCCGGCCCGACAGGGCTGCACCGGCGGGACAAAAGCCCGGGAGGACCGAATGGCCCTCTCGCGCGTATGTGTTTACTCCACCGGAGGATCCGA
>JAJXTQ010000109.1 GCA_021783685.1 Pseudomonadota bacterium
ACCCTGAAGCTGCGGTGAGGAGGGCGAGATGACCACGCATGCAGCGCCATCCTCACTTCCCGAAACGGTCATCGTCGGCCTGGGCGCGACGGGCTTGTCGGTGGCCCGTCACCTGACGCGCATGGGGGAGGCGTTTCGGGTCGTCGACAGCCGAATCGCGCCGCCGAACGCAGCGGCGTTGCGCGAGATCTGCCCGGAAGCGCCGATCGATTGCGGGCCTTTTTCGTCAGCCAGCTTCACAGGTGCCCGACGCATCGTGCTCTCCCCGGGCGTCTCGCCGCAGGAGCCTGCGCTGGCTGCGGCCCGCGCCGGTGGCGCCATCGTGGAGAGCGATATCGCCCTTTTCGCGTGCGTGGCCCGTGCACCGATCGCGGCCATCACGGGTTCCAACGGCAAGAGCACGGTGACGGCATTGCTCGGCGAGATGGCCCGCGCCGCCGGCCTGCGGGTGGGCGTCGGCGGCAATCTGGGTACGCCGGCGCTCGACCTTCTGGCCGACGACGTCGCGCTCTACGTGCTGGAGTTGTCCAGTTTCCAGCTCGAAACCACCGAGGCGCTGAATGCCCGGGTGGCGGCCGTGCTGAATCTTTCGGAAGACCACATCGATCGTCACGGGTCGATGGCGGAGTACGCCGCCTGCAAGGCGCGCATCTTCCGCCATGCCCCCGATCATGCCAAGCCGGTGCGGGTGCTGAATGCCGAGGACGAGGCCGTGGCGGCCATGGCGGATCCGGAGGCGCCCACACGCTGGTTCGGGCTGGCCAGCGAGGCGCCCGGGCATTACCGCGTGGGCAAGCGGGCGGGGCAGCGCTGGCTGCTGGCGGGCGACGATCCGCTGCTGCCGGTGGCGGAACTGTCGCTCGTGGGCGAGCACCACCAGGCCAACGCCCTGGCGGCGTTGGCCATGGCCGATGCGCTGGGTTTGCCGCGCGGCGCGGCACTGGCGGCGTTGCGCGGATTCCGCGGGCTGCCCCACCGCACCCAGATGGTGGGCGAGTTCAGGGGGGTGCGCTACGTCGATGACTCCAAGGGCACCAACGTGGGCGCGACCGTGGCGGCGCTCAGGGGTGTCCCCGGTCCCTTGGTGCTGATCGCCGGCGGACAGGGCAAGGGGCAGGATTTCAAGGTGTTGCGGCCCTGGGTGGCGGGCAAGGTGCGGGCGGCGATCCTGATCGGACAGGACGCCGATGCGCTCGCGGCGGCGCTCCAGGGCGCTACCGAGCTGCTCCGCGCCGCGGACATGGTCGAGGCCGTGCGGCTGGCCACGCGCCAGGCACGCGCCGGCGACGCCGTGCTGCTGTCGCCGGCCTGCGCCAGCCTCGACATGTTCCGCGACTATCACCACCGGGGCGAGGTCTTTGCCGCGGCGGTGCGGGAGATTGGGGCATGAGCGCCACATCGGTATCGATTACGGCGACCCGCGCCCCCGGGCGCACGCTCCTCGCGCGTCTGGACAAGCCGCTCCTGCTGGCGGTGCTGGCGCTGTCGATGCTGGGGTTGATCATGGTGGCTTCCGCGTCCATGCCGCTGGCCGACCAGAACTTCGGCGACCCCTTGCGGTTCTTCCGCCGCCAGATGCTCTATGCCTTGCTCGGGCTGGCGCTGGCTGCGGTCGTCCTGCGCACGCCCCTGGCGCGCATCCAGCAGTTGAGCACGGTGTTCATGGCCGGTGCCTTTTTCCTGCTGTGCGTGGTGCTGGTTCCGGGCATCGGCAAGGAAGTGAACGGCAGCGCACGCTGGCTGGACCTGATCCTGATCCGGGTCCAGGTCTCGGAGCCGGCCCGGCTGGGCTTGCTCATCTACCTGGCCGACTTTCTCGTGCGCCGCCAGCTCGAGGTGCGGGACCGTCTGCTGGGCGTGGCCAAGGTCGGTCTACTGCTGATCGTCGCCGGTTTCCTGCTCCATGAAGAGCCCGACCTCGGCGCTGCGGTGGTGCTCGCGTTCTCGGCCATGGCGATGCTCTGGGTGGCCGGCGCGCCATTGCGCTATTTCGGCATCCTGCTGAGTCTGGCCGTCGGGCTGGTCTACCTGCTGATCCTCCTGCTGCCCTATCGCATGGCGCGCCTGACCGGCTTCATGAACCCCTGGGCCGACCCGTTCGGCAATGGTTTCCAGCTCACGCAGTCCTTGATGGCCATCGGCTCCGGGCATTGGTTCGGGCTGGGACTCGGCGGCAGCGTCGTGAAGATGTTCTATCTGCCGGAAGCCCATACCGACTTCCTCTTCGCCATTCTGGCCGAGGAACTGGGGCTGGTCGGCTCCCTGGCCGTGATTGCGCTCTACGCCGTGGTGTTCTGGCGCAGCCTGCGCATCGCCGACGTAGCGGCCCGGTCCGGGCGCTGGTTCGGGGCCTATCTCGCCATCGGTCTCAGCGTCTGGGTGGTCGGTCAGGCCTTCATCAACATCGGGGTCAACATGGGGATGCTGCCGACCAAGGGCCTGACCCTGCCTCTGATGAGCTACGGCGGCAGCAGCCTGCTGGTCATCAGCGTGCTCATCGCCCTGGTGCTGCGCGTCGGGATCGAGAACACAGAGCCGCCACCGCAGACCCGCTCGCGGGAGCGCAGCGCATGAGCGCGCGCGTACTCATCATGGCCGGCGGTACCGGCGGCCATGTGTTCCCGGCGCTGGCGGTGGCGCGCGCGCTGCGCGAGCGCGGCATCGCCGTCGCCTGGCTGGGTAGCCGCGGCGGCATGGAAGAGCGGGTGGTGCAGGCCGATGGCATCGACTTCCACGGCCTGCGCATCCGCGGCCTGCGGGGCAAGGGTGCGGCGGCATGGCTGCTGGCGCCACTGCGCCTGGCGGTGGCGCTCGGTGAGGCGCTCACCGTCATGATCCGGCTGCGGCCGCGCGTGGTCCTGGGGATGGGCGGATTTGCGGCCGGCCCCGGCGGTCTCGCGGGCTGGCTGTTGCGCCGTCCGCTCGTGATCCACGAACAGAACGCCGTGGCGGGCTGGACCAATCGGGCGCTGGCCCATCTGGCGCGCCGCACGCTGTGCGCCTATCCCGATGCGTTGCCGGCAGCCGAGCTCATCGGCAACCCCGTGCGGCCCGACATTGCGGCGCTGCCGCCACCCGATGCGCGACTGGCGGATCGGACGGGGCCGCAGCGGCTGCTGGTGCTGGGCGGCAGTCAGGGGGCGCGCGCGCTGAATCGGTGCCTGCCCGAGGCGCTGGCCCGCATGTCCGGCGCGGTGGCGGTCGAGGTGATCCACCAGACCGGCGTCACCGACTAGGCAGAGGTTCGCGCGGCCTATGCGCGGGCGGGCGTACCCGCGCAGGTGCACGCCTTCATCCAGGACATGGCGGCGGCCTACGCCTGGGCCGACCTGCTGGTGTGCCGCGCCGGCGCCCTGACCCTGGCGGAGGTGACGGCGGCCGGCGTGGGCGCCGTGCTGGTGCCCTATCCCCATGCGGTGGACGACCACCAGACCCGCAATGCCGCCTATCTGGTGGCGGCCGGCGCCGCCGTGCTGCAGCCTCAGGACACGATGACCGCCGCGGGCCTGGCGAAGATGCTCGCCGATTTGCTGGGCGACCGGACACGGTTGCACGAGATGGCCCGGCAGGCACGCGGCCTCGCCCGTCCGCAGGCGACGGCGGCGGTCGCGGCGGTGCTCTGCGCCGAAGGGGGCTTGCCATGAGCGGCATCCTGCCGGCGGCGCTGTTGCAACAGGCCTGGATGCGGCGGGTGCGGCGCATCCACTTCGTCGGCATGGGTGGGGTCGGCATGGCCGGCATCGCCGAGGTGTTGCTCAACCTGGGCTACCAGGTGTCGGGTTCGGACGTGCGCGACAACGCGGCGCTGCAGCGTCTGGCCGGACTGGGCGCCGTGGTCATGCTGGGGCATGGCGCCGAGCGCGTCGCAGGCGCGGACGTGGTGGTCGTCTCCAGCGCCATCGCCGCCGACAATCCCGAGGTGACGGCGGCGCGCGCGCAGGGGACGCCGGTGATCCCGCGCGCGCAGATGCTGGCGGAGCTGATGCGCTTTCGCTACGGCATCGCCGTGGCCGGCACCCACGGCAAGACCACCACCACCAGCCTCACCGCCAGCGTGCTGGCCGACGGCGGCCTGGACCCGACCTTCGTCATCGGCGGCCGGCTCAATCAGGCCGGCACCCATGCCCGGCTGGGCGCGGGGCCCTATCTGGTGGCCGAGGCGGACGAGAGCGACGCCTCTTTCATGCATCTGCAGCCGATGATCGCCGTGGTCACCAATGTCGACGCCGATCATCTCGACACCTATGGCGGCAGCTTCGACCGGCTGCGCCAGACCTTCCTGGAATTTCTGCACAACCTGCCGTTCTACGGGCTGGCGGTGATATGCGCGGACGATCCGGTGTTGGCGGCGATGCGCGCCGAGATCGGCCGGCCGGTGCTGAGCTACGGCTTTGCCGAGGACGCCGACGTGCGCGTGCTCGCGGCCGATCCCGCGGCCGGGCGCAATCACCTGCGGGTCCGCTTTGCCGATGGCAGCGAGCATGCGCTGACGCTCAACCTTCCGGGCCGGCACAACATCCGCAATGCGCTGGCCGCGCTGGCCGTGGGCCATGAACTCGGCGTGGCGCCCGAGGGCATGGCCCAGACGCTGGGGCAATTCCAGGGCATCGGCCGGCGTTTCCAGCGCTTTGGCGCGCTCGCGGCACCGGCGGGGACGGTGGAACTGGTCGACGACTACGGCCATCACCCGACCGAGCTCGAGGCCACCCTGGCCGCGGCGCGCGAGACCTGGCCGGAGGCGCGACTGGTGGTGGCGTTCCAACCCCACCGCTACAGCCGCACCCGGGATCTGCTGGAGGACTTCGCGCGGGTGCTGTCCGGGGCGGATGTGCTGCTGCTGACCGAGGTCTATGCGGCCGGCGAGGCGCCGATCACGCAGGCCGACGGCCGCGCCCTGGCGCGCGCGACCCGGGCCTGGGGCCGTCTCGAGCCCGTCTTCGTGCCGACCGTGGAGGCCTTGCCCGAGGCGCTGGAAGGATTGCTGCAGGCGGGTGATGTGTTGCTCACCCTGGGCGCGGGGGACATCGGCACGTTGCCGGCACGCTTGCGCCAGCGTTGGGAGGAAGGCGCATGAACGCCCTGCGCGTGGCGGTCCGCGGCACTTTGCGCTACCACGAACCCTTGGCGCCGCACACCAGTTGGCGGGTGGGCGGGCCGGCGGAGATCTTCTTCGAGCCGGCGGATGCAGACGATCTCGCGGCATTTCTGGCCGGGCTGCCGGCCGACATGCCGCTGTTCTGGATGGGGCTCGGCAGCAACCTGCTGGTGCGCGACGGCGGCATCGACGGCGTCGTCATCGCGACCCAGCGCGGCTTCGGCGCCCTGCAACGGCTGGCGTCCGGCGCGGTGCGCGCCGAGGCCGGTGTCCCCTGCGCCAAGCTGGCGCGACTGTGTGAACGCGAAGGCCTCGCGGGCGGCGCCTTTTTCGCCGGCATTCCGGGCACGCTGGGCGGCGCGCTGGCCATGAACGCGGGCGCGTTCGGGGGCGAGACCTGGGCGCAGGTGACGCGGGTCGAGGTGATGAACCGCGCCGGCGCGCGCTTCTGGCGGGAGGCCGATCTTTATGAGGTCGGCTATCGCCATGTGGTGGTACCGATCCCCGGCGAATGGTTCATCGCCGGAGAGTGGCGTTTCGCGCCGGCGGAGGAGCGCGCATCGGCGGGTCCGTCGCGGGTCCGGGAACTGCTGGCGCGGCGTGCCGAGACCCAGCCTCTGGGGCTGCCGAGCTGCGGCTCGGTGTTCCGCAATCCGCCCGGCGATCATGCCGCGCGCCTGATCGAGGCGGTCGGTCTGAAAGGCGCGCGCAGCGGCGATGCGGAAATCTCCACCAAGCACGCCAACTTCATCATCAACCGCGGGCAGGCCCGCTCGGCCGACATCGAAGCCCTGATCCAGCGGGCTCAGGCGGAGGTCTGGGATCGCTTCGGCATCGAGCTGGTGCCTGAAGTGCGCATCGTGGGGAGGGCGGCATGACGGCGCGCCGCGTACCGGATCCGGCGGCGTTCGGCCGGGTGGCCGTGTTGCTGGGCGGGCGCTCCGGTGAGCGCGAGATTTCCCTGCGCAGCGGTCAGGCCGTGTTCGAGTCGCTGCTGCGCCTGGGGGTGGACGCCGTGGCCGTCGATGTCGGGCCGGATTTCGTCGGCCGACTGCCGACGCTGTCCTGCAACCGGGCTTTCATCGCGCTGCATGGCCGTGGCGGCGAGGACGGCGTGATCCAGGGCGCGCTGGAACTGGCCGGCATTCCCTACACCGGCAGCGGTGTCACGGCCTGCGCGCTCAGCATGGACAAGCGCCTGACCAAGCAGATCTGGCAGGCCCAGGGCTTGCCGACGCCGCCCTACCGGGTGTTGTCGGACGAGGCCGATGCCCGGCAGGCGGTCGATCGGTTGGGATTGCCGCTGATCGTCAAGCCGGCGCGCGAAGGTTCCAGTCTCGGCATGAGCAAGGTGAGCCTGCCCGAGGAGATGGTCCCGGCGTTTCGCCAGGCGCGCGAGTGGGACGATCGCGTGCTGGCCGAACGCTGGATCACCGGGGGCGAGTACACGGTCGCGATCCTGGGCGAGACCGCGCTGCCCGCGATCCGGCTCGAAACGCCCCATGTTTTCTATGACTTCGACGCCAAGTATCGCGCCGACAGCACGCGCTACCACTGCCCCAGCGGGCTGGATCCGGCCGGCGAAGCGGCGCTCGGCGCGCTGGCGCTCACCGCCTTTCGCGCGCTCGATGCCCACGGCTGGGGACGGGTGGACTTCATGC
>JAJXTQ010000110.1 GCA_021783685.1 Pseudomonadota bacterium
AAAGGCGGCATCGATCATCGGGAGCCCTTGCGGCTTGCCGCCGCCTACAACCGCTGGGTGAACGGGCGCCTCTACGATGCCTGCGCCCGGCTCAGCGACGCCGACTACCGGCGCAATCTGGGGGCGTTCTTCCGCTCGGTGCACGGCACCCTCAACCACCTGCTGCTGGGCGATCTGCTGTGGCTGGGGCGGCTGCAGGGCAGCGCGCCGGCCTTCGCTGCGCTCGATGCCGAACTCCACGGCGATTTCGCGGCGCTCTACCTCGCGCGGATCGAAACCGACGGCGCCCTCTGCGCCGAGGTCGAGGCGCTCGATGCCGAGTCGCTGGCGCAGCCGCTCCACTTCACCAGTCTGGTGACCGGCCGCGTCATGGTGTTGCCGCGCTGGGTGGCATGGACGCAGCTGTTCAACCACCAGCTCCACCACCGCGGCCAGCTGACGGCGCTGCTGAGCCGGCTGGGCGTCGACTACGGCGACATCGACCTGATCCGGATGCCCGGCGCCACCGAGGCCGCCACGCGCTCGCCACAACGAGAAGGAGGACCCCGATGATCGATGCCGCCTTTGCCCAACGTTTCGCCGCCGAGTGGATTGCCGCCTGGAACCGGCACGACCTCGATGCCATCGTCGCCCACTATGCCGACGACTTCGAAATGGCCTCGCCGCTGATCCCGCCACGAGCCGGCGAGCCGTCCGGCCGGCTGCGCGGCAAGACCCGCGTCGGGGCTTATTGGGCACGCGCCCTGACGCCGCCCACGCTCACGGTGCCGCCCCGGTTGCGCTTCGAACCGATCGGCATCCTCACCGGCGTCGACAGCGTGGCATTGCACTACCGCAGCCGACGCGGCCCGGCCGTGGAGGTGTTCGAGTTCGGTCCGGATGGCAAGGTCATCCGCGCCGCCGCCCACTACGCACCCTGAACCAAAGGAGCACCCATGAGCAATGACACATCGCTGGTGGCGCTGCGCGCGGCCGACTGCCCACCGCGGGCGCGACCGTCGAACTACCCGGCCGCGATCCGGGCCTTGCTCGATGCGAAGCTCGCCGGACGCGAAAAGCGCCCGCTCGGCGAGCCGTTCGGCCTGCGCAACTTCGGCGTCAACCTGACGCGCCTGGCACCGGGCGCGATCTCCGCCCTGCGCCATGCCCACGCGCGGCAGGACGAGTTCATCTACGTGCTCGAAGGCACGCCGACGCTGGTCACCGATGCCGGCGAAACGCCGCTGGAGCCGGGCATGTGCGCGGGCTTTCGCGCCGGCTCCGGCGACGCGCACCAGCTCGTGAACCGCAGCGAGGCCGAGGTGCTGTACCTCGAAGTCGGCGACCGCACGCCGGGCGACAGCGCCACCTATCCGGACGATGATCTGGCGGCAACGCTGCTCGACGGCCAGTGGCGCTTCACGCACGCGGACGGCACGCCGTACTGAGCGGCGCAACCCACAGCGCGCACGCACTGGCGACGCCATCGCATTCGCCAGCCTGTACGGGTGGCTGGCGCTGCACGCCATGGACGGCATCGGGCATGCGAGGGGCGGCTAGGGGCGGCTAGGGGCGGCTAGGGGCGGCGAGGGGCGGCGAGGGGCGGCGAGGGGCGGCGAATGATCGCAACGCCGGTCGCCATTCTGATCAAGTGCCTGGTCGTCACCAATGAATGGACGTACGAGGTATTGCCCATCGACGTCCAGAGCGGCATCTGCGCCAGCCGCGTCATCGACGCCCTGTCAGGGCTGGTGCGCCGGCACGGCGCTCCGCGTCACTGCGGTCGGACCATGGCCCCCGTCAGCCCTTCCGTCCTGAAGCGGCCAGCCTCGAGACGGCGCTGATCAATCCGGCGCCGTGACCAAATGGCACCGCCGGGAACCTGAACGGGAAGTTCCGTGACGCCGGCCTCGGCATGGCGTGGTTTTGGCGCCGGATCGAGGCACGGGCGATCATCGAGACATGGGGGCGTCGCTCCGACGAGGCGCGCCCGCACGACAGCCTAGCCGCTGCGCGCGCGGGGATAGCGGCGAAACGGCGCGTCACCACAAGCCGGAGCCGCTGCCGACCGATATCCATTTGACGGCGGCGCTTGGCGGTGGAGCCGTTCGGCCGCGCGGTCCGGATGAGACCGTTCGCCCCTCTCGTGCCCCTTTGCGGAGAACTCAAATGACGCTGACGGCGCAAGATCGCCCACAGGTTCGGGAATGGATATTCGTCTTCGGCTGCGTCTGGTTTCTGGCCGGATTCATCGGTCCCATGATCGTGGTGCCCAGCGCCAATCAGGGACCGATGGTCGGGATTTTCATCACGGGCCCGCTCGGGGTCGTGACCGGGGCGGTCCTGGGAGGGCTCTCCGTCCTGTCCAAGGCAGAGCCCCGGCTGGCCAGAAGGCTGCTGTACGGACTGGCCGGGGCGGGCGTCATCGCCATCGTCTACTTCGTTACGCCATCACCGCGCAAGGAAGCGGACATCGTCGCCGGGACGCTGGAAGCATGCCGGTCACCCGCAACCCTGCGTGCGGAAACGGTCGCGCGGATGCAGTCCTTTTCCGAGCGGCAGTTCGCATCCTGGGGAAAGCCGAATCCATGGACTCGGGATGCGTGGGAAGAGCGATTCGACGAATTGCTTGCCACCGAGGGCGGCGTGATCCTCACCCTCCACACGACGCGGATCGCGGCAGAGTACCGCGGAAAATCGCGCTGGGACGATGGGCGGATGACCCTGTCCCCCTGGTCCGTCGTCGAACGACGGGACACCTTCTACGTGCCGGGCCCCTCAAGCGATTGCCGGGTACATCCGGTGGGCGCGCCGGTTGGTTACCGGCTCCGCGGGCTCGTCAACATCTGGGAACCCCGGTCCTTGCCGGAATTGATGAATCTGTACCGCGCCGAACCGGCAGCGTTCGATTCAGGGATGCCGGGCGCGGGGCCGATGCCATGATCGGGACGCTGTTGCGGGATCAGGGTCGTGCGGCAGTTCGGTTCGACAGAAAAAAGTCGATGATCGCCGCGCTGGCGTCGAGCTGGTCGCTGGCCTGACCGACCACGAACCGTGGCGCGTATTGCGGACCGCCCGGCCACGTGTGGCCACCGCCCAGTATCGTCAGCAGCACGACCTGCGCGCCGGCACCACAGCCGGGGAAACGGGTGCGCGCGACCTGCGTGCCGTCCGGATCGGCCATTTGCGGCAGCATCTCGACCGGCGATGGCACGGCAGCGCAGCCATTCACGCGTCCCCACAAGGCCACGGTCTCGGGTGCGGAGAGCACGGTCCCGCCCTCGCCGCGCCCGCCGAAATCGACCACCTTGCCACCGCCGTAGGGGATGATCGGATCGGCATCGCCCTCGATCTGCAGCACCGAGACCGCGCGCGCGGGCCGACAATGCGGCGCGAGGTCGGCCGGCATCGGTCCGGCCACGGGCGCGATGGCGCTGATCGCTCCGGCGAGCTCGCAAGCCAGCCGGTGCGTGAACAAGGCACCGTTCGAGATGCCGGTGGCGAACACGCTCCCCCGGTCGATGGGGTAGTTGCGCCCGACTTCCTCGAGGAGCGCCCGCACGAAGGCAACGTCATCGGTCTTGTTCTTGATGGTCGAGCGACCGTCGTTCCAGTGCCGATCGACGCCGTCGGGATAGACGATGACCAGCCCGCGCGCATCGGCGATGGCGTCGAACCGGGTGAGGCGGACCATGCTTTCGGCCGTGCCGCCGCCGCCGTGGAACGCCAGAACCACCGGGAACCCGCCGGCCGGCAGGGTCACGCGCGGCGCATGGACGACATAGCTGCGGTCGATGCCATCGACCCGGATGTGGACCTTGGCGTCATCCGCCCGCCAACGCGCCTCCGCCGCTGAGGTCATGAGCGCCCAGCACAGCGCCATGACGAGTCCGGACAGCAGGCGCGGGGCTGACGACGGCATGGCGGGTTCTCCCCATTGCAAACCGGCAGGAGGCACGATGGGCGCAAGTCATCGGGCCGCGTTGCGCCGCGCCCGGCGGGTCTCGATGCACGGGATCGCCGGGGATGCGATGCGGTCGAAGCGCATGATTTCCGATCGGGTCCGGCATTGCAACCGGGTCACGGCGCGGCGTGGGGGGCAGGTGCGCCGGTCTTTTTTTTTCGGCGAGTCCGGCGACGGCGCGTCCCCGCAGTGGTTGCTGATCAGGGCCGTCGAGGCAGGGCGTAGTCGGCGTAGGATTTTTCCTCGATCAGCGCCGAACCGAGGCGCAGATTGATCTCGCGCTTGAGAGCGGCGCGTCGGTCGTTCTGGTGGTACACGGCGCGGGCCAGCGCGATGAACGCCGCATCGAAGGCCTGCGCCCGCTCCTTGTCGCGGATGTCGTCCTCGACGTCCCACAGCGCCTCGTTGACCGCCTTCAGCGCCACCCGCAGATCGTCGATCGCGACGCCCTGCGCGGCGGCCGATGCGTCCCAGGCCGCCTGCAACTGCGTCAGTTCATGACTCACATTGTGGCGCTTGACGGGATCGGCGATCCGCGCCTGCTTGATTTCGAGGATGGTGATCTTGTCGATCAGCTCGCCGTAGGAGACGGGGATCCGGATTTCACTCATGGGCCATTCCTGAACGCTCGCTCGTGACGGGGCGCGAGTCTAGCGGCGCTCGGTCCCGGGGTAAACCCGCAGCGGTCACGGGCTGGCGCCGGCCGGGGCCGGCTGGCCGCCGATCCGCAGCGACACCTGCGAATCGGGCTTCCAGTGCGCCGCCACCGGCGCGGCGCGGGGATCATCGGGCGCGCCTTCGGCCGAGCCGCCGGTGGAGATGCGGGCGCTGATCCACAGCGTCTCGAGCGCCGAAAGCCGCCGCGTCGGCAGCAGGCTCATGTCGTCGGTCAGCACCAGATCGAGGGGCAGGTCGGCCACGCGCCGGCGCACCGCAGCGACCGGCATGCCGCCTTGGGGGTTGTCCCGGACCACCACGAAAACCGTGGCGTCGGCCGGCAGTGTGGACGCGAGTTCCGGAGCGAGCCCGATCCGCACCGTCGGCCCGGCGGTGGCCGTCGGCGCGGCCGACGCGGGTCCGGCGGCATCCGGCGATTGCCCGATCTGGGTCAGCGTCTCACGCAGGCGTGCCGCGACCGGCGCATCGGGCGCAATCAGCGTCAACAGATGCCGCCAGTGCCGGCCCGCCGTCCCGGCATCGCCGGCCGCCATCGCCGCCACGCCCGCCAGCCACAGGCTTTGCGCGTGATCGGCGTCGATCGCCAGGGCTTCGGCCAGCAAGCCGTTCGCCTCGGCAGACCATTGCGGCGGCTCACTTTGCAGGGCCAGTGCCTGGGCACGCTGGGCGAGCAGATCGGGGTCCCGGGGCTCGAGCGCCAGCGCGCGGCCGAAGGCCTGTGCCGCATCGGCCTGTCGCCCCAGCCCCGCGTACGCCCGGCCGAGCAGAATCCAGCCCTCGCGCTCGTCGGGATGGCTTTCCAGCCGTTGCGCCAGCGTCTGCGCCAGCTTGGTCAGATCGGCCTGCACGGGCGGCGGATCGACCGCGCGCCAGTCGCCCACCCCGGCATAGACGCCCACTGCCAGCAGCGGGACCGCGAGCGCCAAGACGACGGCCGTACGGCGGCGCGGCGCGGATGCCGGGACGGGCGCGTGCACCTGGCCGGCCCAATCGGTGAGCAGGGCCGCCTCCAGTTCCGCGCGGCGCACGCGCGCCTGCTCCGCGTCGATCAACCCTTCGGCCAGTTCGGCGGCGAGCTCGGCCTGCTTGCGCCGGTGGATGGCCAGGAGCGCGTCCCGCTCCTCCTGCACCGGCGCGGCGCCGCGCCACAGCGGCCGGGCCACCAGCAAGGCGGCGACCACCGTCGCGAGCAGGCACGAGGCCGCGAATACAACCGTCGTCATGGTGCCTGGTCCTCATCACCGTCGAGCAAGGCGCGCACGCGCCGCTGCTCATCCGGGCTCAGCGGCGCAGCGGCGCTCATCCCGCGCTGGCGGCGGGCGAGCGCGAGCCAGATGCCCACACCCACCAGCAGCAGCGCGAAAGGCCCGAACCACAGCGCATAGGTGAGGGTCTTGACGGGGGGGCGATAGAGCACGAAATCGCCATAGCGGGCCACCAGGAAGCCCCGAATCCCGGCATCGCTTTCGCCACGCCGGACCAGTTCGGCCACCTCGCGGCGCAGATCGTCGGCGAGCGGCGCTTCGGATTCGGCCAGCGTCTCGTTCTGGCAGACCAGACAGCGCAGTTCGGTGAGCAGTTGCTCGTACCGGTGCTGCTGGGCCGGGTCCTCGAAGCGCTGCGGCGTAATCGCCGCGGCAGGGCCACCGATCACGGCGAGCGCGACCATCAGGATGGCGCCGGCGACCCGCGTCACGGCGCGGCCTCGCCACGGCGCATCCGGTCGATCAGGGGATCGAGCCGTTCGGCGATCACCTGGGGCGTCAGGGGACCGATGTGCTTGTAGCGGATGATGCCGGCGCGGTCGACCAGAAAGGTCTCGGGCACCCCGTAAACCCCCCAGTCGATCCCCACCCGGCCCTCGCGGTCCATGGCGATCCTGTGGAAGGGATTGCCGAACCGGGCCAGCCAGGCGCTGGCGGCGTCCGGCTCGTCCTTGTAGTTGAGCCCGACCAGCGGCAGCTCGCGGCGCCGGACCCAGGCGCTGAGCACGGGATGTTCCGTGACGCAGGCGGCGCACCAGGATGCCCATACATTGAGCACCGTCACCGGCGCGCCGGCGAGGTCGCGTTCGCTGACCGTGCCCGCATCCGCCCCCAGTGCCGGCAGCACGAAGGCG
>JAJXTQ010000111.1 GCA_021783685.1 Pseudomonadota bacterium
CCGATCTGTTGACGGCGAACTGCGGGAAGGGCACTCCCTGGATGAGGTCCGATGCACCCCCGAAGATTTGGATGGTCAGGGTGTCGACCTGCACACCGATGGCGGTCTTGGCGCCTGAACGCTGGATGCGCGGAGAAGTGCAGGCGTAATAATTGCCGCCATAACTGAGGCCGCCGTCGGCGTTGGTGTAGTAGAGCGTGCCGCCCCCGACCAGCGTGATCGTGAAAAGGTCGGCATACAGGACCTGGTTGGAAGCCAGGAGAGCAATCAGGGCTGGGGATGCGGCTTTCATTTCTCACACCTTGTTGAGCGGGCTGCCGACGAAAGACAGTTGCTTGAGTTCGTAAAGCTGGTACATGAACTGGTTGAAATCAGCCTTGTCGGCCGAGAAACGCACCCGGTAATAGAAATTGCCCGTCCAGGTGAGTACCGCGCCCGATGCCGGGGCGGTCGTGAAGGTGACGAGCCCGGTCGGACTGATCTGACACTGATTGCCGATCCCCAAGGTCTGCTGCACGCCATTGACCTCGATGTTCGGTGTTCCGTCGAGATTCTGTACCGGCTCGATGAATCCGCCGTAGGCGCGTATCAGCTGGAATGAAGTCGTCACGCCATCCCCGGTGCCGAATCCCTGATTGGTCACGGCGTTATCAGACGGGTCGCTGTAGAGGAAGGCTGCGAAACTTCCCTGGCTCTGCAGGAAGAAGCCCATCAGCGTCTTGAGTTCACTGGTCGCATCGTCGCGCAGCAGGTCATAGGAAAGCGAGAAGGTCCAGAGCGGATACTGCATGAGTGCGGTTCGTACTTCATATCCGGATACCGCGCGGTGAGAAATGGTGCTGAACTGCGGGGTCTTCTGCACGTTCCAGGATAGCCCTGGTAGCACCGGAAAAATCTGCATGGTTTTGTCCTCGATATTGCCGGTAAATTCGATCAGGAGTGCGTAAATGGCCTCCGTCCACGACCAGTCGTGGGCGTAGCGCGCATATTCCACCGAGGCATAGAGCGTCGGTGCGATGGTTTCCGTCCACATCGCCCCCTTGGCGTGGGTATCGCGGATCATGGGATTCTCGATTCCCGCGCCGTTGTGGTAGGGGTCGACCCGGTATTCATGGATCGGGATCCAATCCGCCGTCTGCATCGAGGGGCGCATATCGCGCGATGTGCGCCGGTAGAACGCCAGCAAGCCTTCCCAGGCGGTGAGGTCGTTGGCGGTGGGAGACAACGGAAAGCTCACCGTGCCGCCGGCACGCGCGCCGTTGATGAGCATGCCGTAGGTGTTGAGGATCTCCGCCGCTTCCCAGCCGGTATGCGACGTGGAAAACGCCCCCACCAGATCGTCCGAAAGATAGGGATTGCCGGCAGCCCCCGTACCGTCGCCGACGACCTGGCAGGTGATCGAGGTGATCCCGGCGCCTGGCGAGGTGATGTCGTAGTGCGTCACCTTCCCGCCGGCGATGAAGGCTGTCGCCGTGGGTGCGGTGGCCCCCGCATTCACCGTGAACACCACGCTCGCCGTGGTGTAGCCCGATCCTTCGGCGGTCGGGTAGATTCCGGCAAGCGCCCCGGTCGCGGTCTGGCGGCAGGTCGCGAACATCGAATCCAGCATGCGCCGGGACCACTTGAGGGCGAGCGCATCGCCATCCACCCAGTATTTGTAGATGCAGGTGGCAGCCACACAGGCGAAGGAATAGACCGGCTGATAGGTGTAGCCCACCGTGCCGTCCGGATAGAAGTCGGAAGGCGGCGCCCAGGTGTTGCCGGAGGCGACGATGTTCTGATCCAGCCAGGCCATCCAGGCATCGAGGATGGATTTTGCTGTACTGGAGCGCGAATAGTAGTAGAACTGCGCGCATGAGAGCAGCGCCCGGTACATGTAGCCGTACCAGTCGTCGCTATCCGGGTAGTACCACTGGTTGTAGGTCGAGGGCTGCAGAGTCCCGGCGACATAGCCGGAAGTGTTCAACGCCTCCCAGGATGGCCTGCCGTATCGCGGCACGAAGGGGCCTTTGAGCTTGGCGGGCCACCAGGCGGCATACTGGTTTTGCGCATCCAGCATGAAATCCAGCAGCATGTCGGATACGGCACGGCCATTGTCCGGGTTGACGATGCCGCTGTGATACCAGCCCGCCATCCAGCAATAGCCCACCGCCGAGGGGCCGCGCCATGAGCCGTAGCCGATGTAGCCCAGGCTGTCGGTCCATTTGTAGGTCCAGCGCGGAATACCCTGATACCGCACCGGGTCGGATGCAGGCCCATCCTGCAGCGTGATCTGGAATTCGATCTCCTTGAAGGTGACCTGATAAGGCTGGTTCAGGCTGTTCGACGGAAAGGAGATCTGCACACCGTTGAGCAACACCGGGTTGGTGCCCGCCATGGTCGCTACTGCGTCGTAGCGCATGTTGTCGAAGGCGATGGTGTTGGCGGTGCAGCCGGGATAATTCTGCAGGACGGCGTACCAGGAATTCTCGATGATGGAGAATGTGATCGGGCTTCCCACGGCGTCGAACTTGAATTCCTGCACGGGGTGCGAAAAGGCGCCTTGCGAGAACCCGACCTGATCGGGTCCCCAATAGAGCCCGGCCGCTTCCACGCCGCCCCAGTAACAGGGCTGCACCGGGGCATAGATCTGGCATTGCGGCATCGGGATCGAGCCCACCCACGGAATGGCAAAGCTGTTCTTGCCGGCCACCCAGGAGAACCACACCACGTGGCTCACGCCAGCGGCATCCACGGCGGTGAGCGTGCCGATGCCGGGTTGGGCGGCATAGAAATCGAAGTTGAGGTGCGATGTTCCCGCGCTCGACTGCGACGCCGCACCGAAATAGCAGCCGGCGTAGCCGTACCCGTTGCCGGTGAAGTCGTACTGGAACTGGGTGCGGATGCGCCGGTTGGGCGCATCGACCGCCGGGATCAGGGCGGCCGCATTGCTGCCGTAGGTGCCGATGTAGCTGTAGTCCTGGTGCAGCGAGTCGTAGACGACGTTGCCGACCTTCCAGAAATCCGATGGCGCGAGCGACACGGTCACCGCGCCATGCGCATCGGTCGGGATCATGGTGATCCGGCGGAAATAATCCCCGTTCGTCGACTTCGCGGGATCGGTGTTCAGGTTGATCAGGACCGAGCGTCCGGAGCCGTCGCCGATCAGCGTGACGTCAAGTGAAGAGAACGCCGCGCCAGCCGGAATATTGATGGTCGGCCACAGGCCAAAGCCCGAGTAGTTCCAGGGCGGGCCGCCGCTATTGACCGTCGTCTCGATCTCGAGGCCAGCGGGCGAATTGACGACGGCAAAGGGCGTGGTGGGCGCCCAGTAATCGTAGTAGCCCACCTCGCCATCGAGGGCCGAGAACGGAATGTCGAAGCGCACGTGATTGCTGTCCCAGCGCCCGGCATCGAGCAGTGCGTTGCCGATGCGGTCAGCAAGTTTCTTGTACTTCTCGTTGCCCGAGGTGAGGTAGGCGTGATACAGCGACACCAGCAGATAGTCGTCGCCGTCGTTCGCCGTGCCCTGGTAAGGATCGACGTGCAGTTGCGGCCAGCCCTCCATGGACTGGCCCTTGACGGACAACGTGCCGTCCCGATAGCTGTAATACGCTTGCAACTGCGTTCCCGTCGCCACCCAGGGCAGAACCGGGATGGTGGTGGAAAGCGCCCCGCCGGCATAGACGTTTGATGCCGCGACCGTCCCGGTCATGGGAGACGAGGGTACGGTTTGCGATATGGATACCCGGTAGGTTCCGGCTAGCCCGGTTGTGCCGGTCAATTGGGACACGATCGTCGTGTTGGCCGCAGCGCCACCGCCTGACAGCACCATGCCGGGACAGAGGTATCCGTCCGAGTCGTCAGGACCGACGATGCTCGATACGGTCAGGACGTTGCCTGAAATCGATCCCGTAAAATTCGCCGGAATAGCGGCATAGTTGGTCGGATCCGTCCCGACAAAATCCGCCATGAATGCCTGGTAACGCGGTGTGGCTGCACCCGACACCGTGCTGTAGAGCCCGCGCACCCATGTCACCACGCCACCGAAAAACGATGCCGGGATGATGAGTTCCTTCCCGGTCGCGCCTCCGCCCTGAACTGCAAAAACAGCCGATACGCCTGCCGCATTGAGGGCGGTGTTGTTGCCGAACAGATTCGATTGCAGCGGCTCCCCCCCGAGAATGTCGGTGTAGGCATCCGATAGCCCGTTCGACGGGCGTGGGGTCGGGTAGAGTTGCAACCTTGGTGCCGGTGCCACCCCCATGGCTCAACTCGGCATGACGTTGATGAAGTTGCGCCCCATCTGTTTGAGGAGTACCTGCAGATCGGAAACTGAAATCCGGTCCTGCGGCTGGCCGTGAATATGGATCGGGCTTCCGCCACCATTGCCGATCAGCCGGTCCAGCCCTTGTGCCTTGTCGGCCGGCAGGATCGTCTCGTTCTTGTGCACGAAGTTGAGCCGGTCGGATGAAATTTGCCAGGCGCCGCCGGCGCTTGATGCCACGCTGCCCGCAACTCCTGCAACGGTGGCCATCGCGGCGGGTGCGGCTCCAGCGGCAAGAGCCGGACCGACGTAGGGAATGCCGGCAAGAGCAGCCCAGACCCCGGAGAACACCTTGGCCGCATCGTTCATGATGGCTTTGATGACCGTCATGGCGCTGGATGCCAAACCCGCCGAGTTCGCGGACTGCTCGGCGGCCGTACGTGTCGCGGTCCCGGTCACGGTGGCGGCCGTTTTGGCCATCTCGTTCGCTGCCCATTGCGTCACCATCTTGACCCCGGCGCTCACGAACTCGCCCACAATGGACTGCAGCATGTTCTGCATCCCTTTTTGCCAGGTCGTCGTACCCATGATCATGCCTTTGACGGTCGTATCGAACGCCTGGGCGATAGGTTGAAGCGCTTTCTGCCAGGCGGCCGCTGCATTCTTCGCGGCCTCGGTATGCAATCGCTCCATATCAAGCGCATGCTTCTGCTCGATTTGGGAGAGTTGATCGAGTTGCTTTTGCAGCGCTACCGGATCGTGGTTCGGGTCACCCTGCAGGAGTTGGATGCGTTTTTTCTGTGCCTGGACCTCGATCTGGAATTTTTCATCCTCATAGGTCTGTTTAATCTGGGTGAGTTGGCTGGACGTGATCTGGCCGGATGCGAGCAGCCCTTGCGCTTTTTCCTCATCGAGGCCGACTTCGTTGAGCGCCTTCTGCCGTTCTTCTGTGATGGCCTCTTCGGATAGCTTCTGCCGGTCGGAGGCTTCCTTTTTCATCTGTTCCAACCGCAGGCTGGAGACGCGGCGCTCGATCGCGAGGCGGTCATTGGCCGAGACCTTCTCGTTCTCGAGTACGTCCTGCCAGTACTGAATTTCCTGGGCTTTCGAATACTCCCTCAGATCATTCGTCTGCGCGTAGTAGACCTTGGCATCCTGAAGCTGCTGTTCGTACTCCGACATGTGCGACTTGTTGCCAGTGCCGCTGGTCTTGTAGACCTTGAGCGAGCCTGAGCCGGTTGCACCTTCCGACTCGGATCCCGATGATTTGGAAGATGCCGAGTTGAGCGTGGCCAGGAACTGGTTGGTCCTGGCCTGCAGATCGTCGACGTCCGCCTTCCATTGCTCGAAAATCGATTTGGCATCCAGTGGATGAGACACGACCGCCGCCACCATGGCGATCGTCTTGCCGAAGGCATCCACCGTTGCGGCAAGTTTCGCGATGAACCCGGTGAGCCACACCGCGCCTTCGCCGATCTGGTGAAACATCTCCTTCAGCACGCCGCCGTCTGAACTGCCCTGGAGGAAAGCGTTCACGATCTGGTTCAGGGCCGGCATCAGTTCGCCCATCAGGTTGCGGGTGGTGGCTTCAGCTGACGCCGACAGTTCTTTCATCTGGTCGGCAAACTCGGCGGACTGTTTCACCGCCTCGTCGCTCATCACGATGCCGAGCTGTTTGGCCTTTTGCTTGAGCGCATCCATCCCTTCCGAACCCCGGTCGAGCAACGGGATCAGTTCGGCGCCGGAGCGCCCGAACAACTGCATGGCGAGCGCCGTTTTGGCGGCACCGTCCTTCGTATCGTGGAATTTATCCGCGACCACCTTCAGGACGTCCTCAATTTTCATGCCCTTGAGTTGCTGCGCCGACAGGCCCACCGACTGAAAAGCGGAGGCAGTCTGCAGCGATCCCTGCTGCGCCTCCAACATGGCGCGCGACAGGTGTTCGAGCCCGACGGAGAACGACTGGAAATCGACGTCTGACATTCTGGCCGCGAACCCGAGTTCCTGGATCGATTGCACGCTCATCCCAGTCTTCTGGGTGGCGTGTTCGATCTGCTCGCCGAACTCGGCGGCACTCTTGGCCGCTTCCACCAGATGCTCGGCCAGCATCGCGATCCCCATCGCCTCGACCATCTCCTTCATGGACTTGAGCGATTCCTGGACGCCATCCAAATGCTCCTTGACGTCGCGCTGTATGCTGCTCATCGAGCGCGTGACTTCGGATTTTGCGCGGCTGAAATCCTCGGTCAGCCGGGCGACATTCGCCGCAATCTCGATCTGCAGTTCAGCGACTTTGGTCATGTGGTGCTCCCGCCAGCGGCCTTGAAGAGTTCGATGAATTCATCGAGGTCGGCTTGGTCATTGCCGGTTGTTTTCGGTGGAACTTGAGGCTTGATGCCGAGATA
>JAJXTQ010000112.1 GCA_021783685.1 Pseudomonadota bacterium
ACTGGGCAATCCGCTCATGGTGGACGGCAGCGCGAGCCTGGCCGGCATCCTCGAGATCCTCGCGCCGGCCACGACCTACACGCCGGCCAGCACCGAAACGCTGATGAACTATGGCAGCGAGACCGGCACCTTCGGCGCGCAGACCTACGGCGCCGGCGTGTTCTGGACGGTGTCGGGCCTGATCTACGGCGGCAATTCGCTGACGGCGACCGTCACCGCCAGCAGCGTCGCGCAGACCGCGGCCCGCCTGCCGCAGGCCAACGCGATCACGATGGCCACCGCCCAAGGCGTGCAGGGTGCGCTGACGCAGGCGAATGGCTGGCTGTCGGCGCCTTCGGTCGCGGGCATCGCCGCGGCGCACGCCGGCTTCCTGCACAACGCGGCGCTGTTCATGAGCGCGCGGACCGCCGCTCAGGCCAACGCCAGCCTGCAGAGCCTCTCGGGCGAGATCTACGGCACGACTCGGGCGCTGGAGTTCCAGCAGTCCGACGTGACCGACCAGACCCTCGCCGCGCGCCAGAATGACCTGGCCGGCGGCGCGCGTCCGGGCGTGTGGGTGCAGGGGACCGGCGCCAGCGGCGCGCTCGCCCAGGGCGGCACCAGCACGGCGCACTACGACCTCGGCGGCGGCATGATCGGCATCGATGCGCCCCTCGCCAGCGGCCTGTCCGCCGGCGTGGCCGCGGGCCACTCCAACCTCGACGCCAGCCTCGATGGTCTGGCCGGGCGCGTGGACGGCCGCGAGTCGGTGTTCGCCGCCTATGCCCGCTGGAACCTCGCGGACGGCACTTACCTGGCGGGTCGCGCCAGCCGCGCCGACGAGCGCGTGGCGGTCGAGCGCTCGGTGCTGCTGGGATCCACCGTGCAGTCCGTCGCCGGCGATCGCAGCGACACCATCACCCGCGCCACGCTGGAGGCCGGCCAGCGCCTCGACGCCGCCGGCGGCGCCCTGACGCCCTACGCCAGCCTCACCGGCGAGCGCATCGGCCAGGCGGCCTTCACCGAGCAGGGCGCGTCCGGCTTCGGCCTGACCTCGCCGGCGCAGAGTCACTCAGCGAGCTATGCCACCCTCGGCCTGCGCTACGGCACCGGCTTCGATTGGGCGCTGGGCCGCAGCAGTGTCTCCGGCTGGCTGGCCTGGCAGCACCTGCTGTCGGGCGCGAACCTCGGCTTCGAGGCGGCCTTCGCCGGCACGCCGACGGCGATGTTCACCGCCCAGGGCCAGGACCTCGCCCGCAACACCCTCGAGGGCGGCGTGGATCTCACGACGCGCTTCAGCCGCACCTGGTCGGGCTTCCTCGACCTGGGTCTGGCGCGGGCGCGCGGCAGCAACGTCGGCAAGATCGCCAACGTCGGCATTGAGGCCCGATTCTGATCACCACCGGCGCCGGCTGCGGCCGGCGCCTCCATGAAGCACCCAACCCGGCAAGGAGAACCTATCGTGAAACTGCTGAACACTTCGAAACGACTGCTTGCGCTTGCCATTCCCATGCTGCTCAGCGCCTGCGCCACCATGCAGATGGGCCAAGGCGGCACGGCCGCCTCGGGCGCGGCGGCCGGCGCCAGTTCATCCGGTGCCAACGCGCACCTGGTCCACTGCGCAACGCCGCTCGGCACGCTGGCCATTGCCGAGCACCAGCAGGATTCCTGGTATCAGCTGCTGACCACCACCTATGGCCTGCCGGATCCGGCGCCGGTCCTCGACCTGATCGCGCAGCAGTCAAACTGCTTCATGATCGTCAACCGGGGACAGGGCTTCAACGAATCCATGCAGGAACGCGAGCTGGCGAAGTCCGGCGAGCTGCGCAGCGGATCGAACTTCCACAAGCACCAGATGGTTGCCGCCGACTACACCATGGTGCCCAGCGTGACCTTCTCGAACAACAACGCCGGTGGCGTCGCGGCGGGCGTGTTGGGTGCATTCATTCCCTATGCCGGCTTGCTGGTCGGCGGCATGAACGTCAAGGAGGCCAGCACCATCCTCACCCTTGACGACGACCGTTCGGGCGTTCAGGTGGCTGCGGCCAGCGGCAGCGCGCGCAACTTCGACTTTGGTGGCTTCGGCGCGCTGTTCGGCGGTGCCATCGGTGGTCTCGGCGGCTACCAGAACACCGCGCAGGGCAAAGTCGTGGTGGCAGCGTTCGTGGACAGCTACAACAATATGGTCACGTCGTTGCAGGGCTATCAGGCTCAGCACATCGCGGGTGGGCCGGGCACGGGCGGGAAGCTGAAAGTCCAGGGTGGCGGCTGAGACTCCGCTGTGACTAATCCATGAGGGCAGACTGGCGGGTACTTCGCTGAGCAGACCGGCGGCGCTCTTCGCCGCGCAGTGCAGGACCTCGCCCGCAACACAGCGTTGGCTGGCGTCGAGATGAACACCGGCGCCAGCCACCGTAGGGCTAGTTCCTGGACCTCGGCGCCCAGTTCGGCCGCGGCCGCCTGCAAGGCAAGTCCGCGACGGTGGGTGTGCGGATCCACTGGTAGATGATGGGCGATACCAAACGATCGGAAACCCGACAATAGTCGGCTCAAACACCGAGCCGATGAACCCGCGGGGGAAATAACTCATTCGTAGCAAAGACAAAGGCCGCATGACGCGGCCTTTGTTTGGACGCCTGTCTGGGGCGTCTCGGAGCTGGCCGTAGCGCACCGGCGACCAGGACGGCAATACCGATTTACATTCGTTTGCGTTGACGGACGTGTCGCCGATCGACACGACCAACCAGCATTTCGGGCCTGTCCAGCAGGGACGCCGCTGGGTGATTCTGGATTGTCCAGCATTGACGCCGCTCACCGCGCGGCGGCGGGCTTGGATCCCCTCCGACGAGCGGCGCGCCGCGAGGGCTTGCGCGAAACGCGACTTGTGCTTTCTTCGAGTGACCGGGGTACGCCCCGATTCAGCGGAGAGCACACGATGCGCAACGACCTCCTGTTCCGTGCCGATCGGATCGCCACATTCGATCCGCCGAGGCTGGACCTCGGCACCCCGACGGCCCCGCGTACAACACCCATGGTGATCCTGCCGCCGGGCGTCGCCGCCGAAGGCCTCCCGAATGCCCCGCAGCGACTGGTGCTCATGGATGCCCAGGGCATCCGCAACGGACTCAGCTGGACCCGTGAGGCGGTGCCAGCGGATTTACCGTGCGTGCTCAAGGCCGAGGTCACGCTGCTGCCCTGCCGCGAACCCGGATCCTCCGAGTACGTGATGGCAGCCACGCCGCGCCCGGATCTCGATATCGTGCCGCTGCTCCACGACCGGCTCTGTCCTGTCGACGGGGTGGTGACGCAAACCGCACGCCTGATTCAATCAATCGAGATCCTCCCGCTTCGCCGGTTCCTCAGCGACGTGTTCTCCCGTACGTCGGTGTTCTGGAGCTACTGGACGGTGCCGGCCTCGACCCACCGCCTTCACGCCTACCCGGGCGGCCTCGCGAACCATGCTCTCGACATGGCCTGCCGCGTGCCCGTGGCATGGCCGGCGCTGGAGCGAGACCTGCTGCGGGTTTGCTGCTTCGTGCACGCCATCGAGGTCGTCATCCCTCCTGTCGAGCAGGGTGACGGGGCCCGCGCCACTGGCGTCCTGGACGCCTCGCAGCGACGACTCGACCTTCTTTGGTCACCGTTGCAGGCGCTGGAGGACGCCGACCCGCATCTCGGGACGATGCTGCGCATGCTCGTTGCGGAGCGCTGGGTGCCGGACCGCGGGTTGCGTCGGCAGCAGGTCGTCTTCTTGCGATACCTCAACGCTCTGGGTCAGGGCAGCGCCGATCGCGACCGCTGGCGCGAGCGGATGGAGCAGGTCCCGATGCCACCTGGGTCCGACCTCATTGACCCGGACCCGGAGGACTGGGATGACGGGATCTGACGGTCCCCGCCGCTCGCCGCATCGGCTGCCCAAGGCCATGGAACATCACTGACCGGGAGGTCACGCACATGAATGCAACCGTTGTCGTCGAAGGATTGGTGTCATTGCTGGCGATCGTGACCGGGATGGCGATGGCCGCGGCGCGTGCCGGCTGGCAACCGCAGGGCGTGGCACCGGCGTCGCGCACGGACGGGCTGGAGCCGGAAGATGACGATCCCATCGAATGGCCTACGGACGTCGGCTCGGCGAGCGCCTTCGGATCCGCTCGGCATTCGGACCGGCACCGCGCTTCGACCATCGTCGAGGACCTGCGAATGGGTGCAGTCGAACAGGACCTTGGCGGTCCCATCGACATCAATCCCGCCTCGGGATTGCCGATGCTCAATGACGCGTTCGACCTGATGGGCAGTCCCTACGGCTTCGACTCTTTCGACTTCATGCACTGAAGCCGGTGCCGCGATCGGCCCCGTCGTCGGGGCCGCCCGCCGGTCGCTCGGATGCGCGTCGAGAGCGACGAAATGCAGCGGCACGCGTTTCCAATGCTTTGCCCTTTTGGACCCTACCCCCTTCCTCATGAGGAATCCTTCCATGCGCACGTTTCTTGTCTTCCTTGCCCTGATCCTTGCCATCGTGGTGACTCCGGCGACGCATGCTGCTGCGGCCAACCCGTTTGGCGTCCGCATCGGCAACGCCACGCTCGCGACCGTCCGCCAGGTGGTGGGCACTCGGACCGCCCTGCATCCGGCAGGCGTCAGCGCGGTGACGCACGGGCCCATCCTGGTCGGCGACGGACGCGGGCTCGGGATGCCCGACGTCGAGCACGTCACGTTCGTCTTCGGTCCGCACGGCACCCTGCAGGTCGTCGAGGTCCGCTTGCCGAACGGCGGCATGGGCTATCCGCTGTTCAAGCGCTATCGCGGCCTGCTGGCCAGGCGCTACCGAACGGTTGCCGATCGCGAGGCGTTCGTCGGCGAGCAGTACGCCCGGTTCGTCGCCGACAACGCCGTGATCACCCTCGAATCGCCGCAGCTGTCGTTCGACATGGACCTCGTCTACGCCTCGCCAGCGGCCATGGACGAAGAACATCGCTACGAACTCGCCCAGCAGGCGCGCCGGCGCGCCGCCGAAGCGAAGGGACTCTGATCGACGCCGCGCTGGGACGCCAACGGGACCGGGAGGTCCCCCACGCAGCAACCGCGCAGGGCATGGCTCGCAAGCACACGACGGCGGGAACGCGTGCGGTACCGAATGGGCGCGGCACGTCGGCTGCACCGTCCGGGCTTTTCGAGACACCCCTGCGTTCCGTTGAAGACCGCCTGCGACGCGTCGAGAGAATCGACTGGAGAAGAAGCAGGTCCCGACGGTGCGGTAATGCCTTCGAGATCGACAGACGCAAAGCTCGTGAGCGATCTTTGCAGGATACGAACGAGCCCATCGTCCACGGGCAACCCAAGGCTAAGGAGATCAGGCGTGGCCAATACCCGCTCCATCCGATCGAACTCGCACCGCGATGCGGTGACGCGGCAGCGAAAAAAAGGACTCGCGATCGGGGCGATCGTCCTGGCCCTTGGTGGGGCGATCGCCGCGCTGACCTCCAATCCATTCTTGCTCTGGTTTGCGTTCATTGCGGCCGTCGGCGTCGCCGTGGCGGTCTGGGGAGGGACCAAGGCCCGGGCGGCTGGCGCTGTCGGCGAGGCGGCGGCGCTCGAACTTCTGCAGCGGCTGCCGGCAGACTACCGGGTGTTCAACCAGGTCCTGGTGCCCTCCTCGACAGGCCGCGCGCGCGAGCTCGACTACGTCGTCGTGGGCGCCAATGGCGTGTTCGTGATCGAGGTCAAGCACAACCACGGTCGGATCGAAGGCCACGTCGACGACCCCGTCTGGAAGGCCTGGAAGATCGGGCGCGGCGGCACCCGCTATGCGACGGAGGTCCGCAACCCGGTTCGCCAGGTCCGGGGTGCGACGGCCGCGCTCGCTGCGTGGCTGCGCGCGGAGGGCATCAAGACGTGGGTGCACGCCCTCGTGGTTTTCACCAACGAGCGCGCGTCGCTCGACCTTCGGGGCGTCACCGATATTCCGATCACCCGTCCAGGCAGCGTCGCGCTGCGTGTCCTCGAAGCCGAACCGAAACGAGCGCTCGGTCCGCAAGCCGAGACCGAGGCCGCGATTGAGCGACTGCTGCATCTGGAGCACAGCGGTCAGGGCGCGCCATGCAGCCACGGACCAGCGGTCACCCGATCCTGGCCCTCGCGGTGATAGCTAGGCCGCGGGCCCCCTTTGCCCATTCAACCGAAAAGCCACCACGGGAATCCCGGGCATCGGCCCTATCGCGATTGCATGGAAGGCGGGGCGGGTCTCGAGGAGGAATCCCCATGCGCAGCACGCTGGGGCGCATGGAGCTCAAGCACCGGGATCGAGAGTGGATCAAGCCCTTGCAGCGGACAGTGCCGACCGGTTGAGCGCGAAGTAGAGCCTCCCGGTCATCATCGTCGTGCGCGCGGGGCCGGCACAAGGCAACAGCCGGCCTTTGAGGAGGAGAAGCTGGGGTGCCCTCCTTCCCAAGCGCTTGGGTTACTGTTAGGCTGGATCATACGTACCGTTTGGCGCATCGGCACCCATCGGGTTGTGATCTATCCCAACGACCATCGTCCCGCGCATGTCCATGTCGTCGGACGCAGTGCAGAGGCGGTGTTCGTTCCGCATTGCCCGGATGACCCGCCTGAGCTTCGCGAAAGCGGGTTCAGCCGTGCTGCCGTTAACCGTTTGAAGCGCGCG
>JAJXTQ010000113.1 GCA_021783685.1 Pseudomonadota bacterium
GGATCGGTGGGATCGCCGCCACCCATCATTTGATGAGTGAGCGCGTCGGGAGCCACCAGCGCCGGCCCGATCCACGAAACGAAATACAGGGGTAACCAGTAGGTCCCCTTGACTTCGCCGTCGAGCTGCGCCGGAGTCGCCTCGACCGAGAGCTCGCCCTTAAAATCGCCGACCTTAATCGTGCCCACGCCAACCGGTCCGCTCGCGGCGCAGAGCGATTGCCAGGGACCGGCAGGAGTCTTCGGATCGGCTGGTAGCTGGCGGGCGTCGACCCGGTAGCCGAAGACGCCCATGGGCGCATTGCGGCCGGCGTTCGGAAGATCGGCCTGGCGATTGAGCCAGATCGCTACCTGCTCGTCGTCCCAGCCGATCCGGATGCCGGTGTCGGTGGTCGGCCGGTCGCCGACGCCGATTTCGTCCAGCAGATCAGCCGACGCGCTCTGCATCGCGTGGACGCACTTGGCGAAGCCGTCGTCGTAATCGATGACCTCCTGGTAGATGTCGTCGAAGTTGGCGCCTATCGGCGCGCTCGCCACGGGAAAGAAGACGGGGCTGAACAGCGTCCGCGCATCCGCTAGCGGCGGCACCCGCGCGGCGTAAAGCGACAGGTCGCCCGGCGTCGTGGTCAGTCCATAGGCGTCGCTGGCCGGACCCAAGGTTACATAGATGAAGCCGCCCGCCTTGAAGAAGTCCTTGGTCGGCAGCGTCACTGTCAGCGGCACCGTCAGCCCTAGCGCCTCCCCCAGCATCTTCTGCCGCAGCGCAGCTGCGATCACCTTAGCCCAACTGACCATGGACGGGATGGGCGGCCGAGGTTTGCGCGTGGGATTGGGCACCGGCGGCGGATTGAGCGCGCATCGATAGCGATCGTCGGTAACGCCAAAGGCCGTGCGGCCCCCCGCGTAGCCAGCGGCCGCCCGATATGTGAGCGGCAGATGCTTGTAGATGCTGAGCGATGGCGGCGCGACGAGCCCCGGATGGGGGTCGATCGGAAACTGCGCCGTCAGCGCGTCGAACAGAGCGACCGCCTGCGGCCGCGCCGGTGGATTCAAGATCATGCTGGTGGAAGCGCTCGCGGTGGTGGGAAGAGCGTCCAGTCCCGCCACCAGCCGCATGTCGAAAACGAACTTGGCCGCAGCGAAGGAAGGGGCGTTGGTCAGCAGCGGATCGAGCGGCCCGATTCGCGGCAGTACCAGCAGGCGCAACTCGATCTTGGCGCCGTCCCAGGCCTGCAGACAGGGCATCAGGTTTAGGACGCTCATAAGACCTGCTCCTCAGGGTGTGCTGGGGATCGGGGTGCACGGACCGCCGTTGGCGTTGTCATCCCATTCCCAAGCCTCTTCGAACTTGATGTCGAGCACGAATACCAGCGTGATGTCGATCGCGATCGTCAGCCGTGCGTACGCCCAGGTCGTCACGCCCGCGGTGCAGGTCTGCCGCAGCCATACCAGCTTCCCGTCCAGGCTGATGCTGGCCGAGGCGACCACAAGGTCGACGCTCGCCTTGATCAGCAGCGTGCCGCCCACTCCGAGCACCTGCGAGCCAGCGATGCCGATAATGCCCGCGGCGATATAGGCGATCGCCTTGAAGGGGCCGAAGACCTCGCCGGTACCTACGCCCGCCATCGCGGTGAGCGAGAAGATCACGCCTTCGCTGGTGTTGAGCTGCAGCTTGAGCTTGAGCAAGCCGACGCCGTCCAGAAAGCCGACGATCGGAATCAGCGCGCCGGCGTCGAAGGACAGGCTAAGCTGGTTCTCCGAGCTCGAGGGGTCGGCCCAGATCGTATCGACGAACTTGATGTTGGTGCTGGTCAGGATGATCGCCGCAGGCATGGTGTACTGATTGAGCATCTTGCCCAGCGGGATTTCCATCCCTTCCTTGAGCTTGCTTTTGCGGGTCTCGGTCCAGGAATTGGTCATCGCTACGTTGAGCGGGGGCAGCAGGTCGCCCAGATGCTGCAGGAACGCCAGCAGATCCCGCACCATCGAGAACGCCCCGCCGTAGGTGACGTTGAAATTCTTGTTGACCGGCGCCATGCCCGCCGCGCCCACCACGGTGCCGGTGATGCGCACTACCTCGCCCAAGCCGCTGGCGCTGGTGGCTAGCCCGATGTCGGCCAGGGCGAAAGACCAGCCCGGCGTCTTGGAGCTGTCAATCGCCAACGCCACGGTGGCCTGGGAATAGTCGGCGATACATTTCACTGCGTTGCCGTCGGCTAGGGTGCGCTGCGGAATAGTTACGGAGAAGGGCAGCATCGCCCCGAGATCGAGCGCGAGGTCACCGCCCGCGCCAATCACCAGCCGCCAGTTCGCGTTGGGAAACGGGATGCACTGGATGGGGGTGGGAAACAGGCCGAAGGTGGTCGGTAGCAGGTAGGGATCGGCGATCGCGCCCGGCTGGGTGCTTGTGATCGCGCTGCTCCCCGGAGCGATGATTGGACGCGGGAAAAACGTGCGCTGCAAGCCGCCGTCGTGTACCACGCCATACTCAGTGACCGGCGAATCGGGCTGCAGCAGATCGGAAGGATCGGCGAAGCGATAGGGTGCCTGTGGATCGGGACCCGAGGGAACCGCACCAGCGCGAGTCAGCGGCACGCCGAGCGCAGGGTCCACTGCCACCGGTGGATCGCTTGGCCCTCTATGGCGGGCCATAGAAAATTGTCCGGCGCCGTGTGGAAACAGCGGACTGCCCCATACGGTGGCGGGAAATTCCGGGCCACCAGGGCCCTCTGCGGCCCCAAAACCCACTCTTGCCACGCGCATCAGCTGCCCCGAGCCGCCGATATCAATCGTAGAGTCGACGGTGCCGCCCAGGGGGCCGTACTTTCCGAGCAGCTCCGCATATTCTTCGGGATCGAGTTTGCCAATATTGTTCGGATCCGTGAGTTGGACGAAGCCCAACTGGCCGCGAGCCGGTACGCCCGCCGCGCTCCCGCTTCTGACCACCCCTTCGATCTGAAGCGCGCAGTCAAAGCGCACTGCGGCCAGGATCGTGCCGTACTTGGTGGTCGTGAATTTAAGCCCGGTGTCCAGGATGTTGACGACGTCTTGCGCTGCGGTGAGCACCCCGGGATGGGTCTTGATCGGCGCGCTGGGATTGAGGCCGGGCGTGACGGTGTAATCGGGATAGGCGTAGGCGCCCTCGGTGACCGCCTGCCAGCCGCTGTCGCGGCGCACCACCGCGCCCTCGTTGGCACGCTGGATCACAATCGTGCGCACCACCCGCACCGCGTAGGGATAAAGCACGCTGCGGATCTGGACCACTTCCATCGCGGCGCGTCCCACAAGCACATCCAGCCGCACCTGGCTCACCACAGCGGCGGCGTCCTCGGGATTGCGCCAATCGCTGAATGCACTCTCGCCATATCCCGAAAGGTCGATCCGAGTGACAGGAATCTGAGTGTGCGTACCCCCGGTAGCGAAGTTGGCGTTGAACGTCGTGGTCACGTCCGTGTCGAGCACGCTCCACGCCGCATTGGAGCCGCTTCCCGACGCGTTACTGAGCTGCACCGCGGAGCCCGCCAAGCCGGGCGAGGCGCTGGCGCTGGCTTGGCCTTGCGGATGGAGCGCCTTGAGCATCACCTGGCGTCCGCCCTGTCCCGCCGGCGCGGTGAACTTCGGCCGCACATAGGCGACTTCGGTGCCGGTCGATGCGCTGTCGCTGCGCCCCGTCATCCGTGCCGCCGCGACCATCCCGAAAGGCAAGGTGAAGCGGGCGAACACGGGCGAGTTGGCGTCGGCGGAGGCGGCTGCGGCGACGAAGGCATCGAGCGCGAGCGCTGGGGCCGCGCGAATCAGGGTTGCAGTCTGATTCCAGAGCTGGCTGGGACCAAAATTATCGCTGTAGCTGATGATCTTCGGATAGGAGGGATCCGCCGTATCTTGCAGCGTCACCACGGGCTCCCATTGCACCGCCGGCTGCGTGAACACGCGCAACTGGGTTGCCGGCACCCGCACGATTTCGCCTTCGCTGGAGACCGACAAACCGCCGGCGGCGCGTTCCTTCTCATTCGGGCCCAGCAACACGCCGAACTGATCGGCATTGGAGGAGACATCGAGCAATGCGAGTCCCGCGGCCGGCAGCAAGTGGGTATCGACACCCAAGGTAAGTTCGGTCGGCGGCGCGCTGTTCCCAGTTTGCGGCGTCGCCGATTGGGGCAGAACCGCAGCGGGCAGTGGGGCGAACCGGTACTCAAGGTCTGGCTTGGCCGAGGCTTGCCAGCTCACCAGCGCCAGCATCGCGGACACCGCGTCGGTCAGCCGATCAGGCAGATTGAAATTGGCTGCGTAAGGATCGGGGAGCGAAGGGAGAAACTGGTGGAGCCCGAATTCCAGCGCCAATCGCCCTTGGGGACAGCTCGTGCCGTCGTAGCTGGCCGCAAAGCCGATCGCGACCGCACCGTTCGTGAGCAGCACCGCATTCTCCAGCGCATACCCCAGCCGCCGCGGCTTGCTTGGAGGGGCAAGAGCGCCTTCAAAAAACAGTCTGAAGCCCTCCGAGGCGCGGGATATGAACACCGGGACCCTTGTCGCGCTTACCGGGGTGCGCGCGCCGTCAAGGGTAAGCGGCCGATCCAGGGTGCAGGTCAGCGCCGCATCGCCGTTCAGCAACTCATTCCCGCTTCCGCCCGTGGTTCCGCTCCCCGCGGCGATGAAGGTGAGCAACGGACTGCCCGGCCAGTTAAGCTCAAGCCAGCTCGGGCATTGCGAGGGCGCGTCCCAGAGATCGATTCGTTCGCGCCGGCTTTGCGCGGCCGATAGCTGCCCTTGAACCCCCAACAACCCTGGCGCGACCAACAGCGTCGCGCTGGCAAGCGGAATGGCGCTCGGCGTGCCCTTCCATCGCGCGCTCAAGCCGGGACCCAGTTCGAGGGACAGAAATCCGGCGCCATTGGCGGCGCCCAGCGATGTAGCCGGTACAACCGTCACCGGAATGGACCAAGTCGATTCCAAGATCGGCGCTGACCCGGAAGGAATAAACAGATCCGATTGCACGCTCTGCACGGCGAAACTGGGCGACTGGCAGGCAAGCGGGATGGCCAGCATGCGGAGGCTTGGGACGTAGCGCGGATTAATGGCCGTTGGTGCCAATTGCACGCTTTCGCCGTAAACGTCGAGCGATGCCTGCCCGGTCGGTTCGCAGGTCGCGTTTGCGGCGCCGAACTGAAGCGCGAGAGTGGGAAAGTAGGTTGGACGGGCAAGCCGCGCATCGAGACCCGGTCCTGTTCCGACGGGGGCTACGGGCGCATGGACGTTGGCCGAGACTCGGACGATCGAGCCGGGGGCAACGATTACCTCGTCTCCGGCGATGTGGGGAGCAGCACCGATGATTTCGAACGTGCCGCCGCTGATCACGATCCCGCAATAGCCGCCCGCGGGCGTAGTCGGTTCGATCGCGCTTCCGCTGAACCATAGGCTTCCGGCGGCGATCGGAAGCGGCCTCGACGCCACAATTGAGCCGACGATGGGCAGGATCAGAAACGGGGCGCCGCCGGCGGTGCGCACGAAGCGCCACTGCCGGATGATCGGGAAGATGTCGATATGGATCTGCCGGCCGACCGCGTCGACGAACGGGCCGTAGCTGCGCTGCGGCTGCTGCCCGATTGCCCAACTCGGCACCGAGGATGGAATGAGCGGGCTCCGAACCGGCAGGTCGCGGCGATAGACCAGTGGCGGTTCCAGAGCCAGCGTCAGATTCGTGATCGCGAGATTGGATGCCTGGCGTGCGGACTCCGGAATCGCGGCGGGAATTCTTGCCGCCTGGGTGAGCTTGGCGACGACCTCTGGTGATGCGATCGGCAGGGTCTGTCCGCCGACGAGGGCCTGAAGAACGGCCTCCCGCGCGGCCGCCAGATCCTCGTCGGTCCCACTTTGGGTGGGCTGGAGGTCACCCGTCAGAATCGAGAGTTGGGTGCGCAAGAGAGAAGAATCGGTAGCCATAGACAGTCCCCCAGGCGATCTCAGGGAGCCCTGACCCCTATCGCGCATTTAGCAGCAGATTGATTCCGACGCGCGTGAGCCTGACGGCACATTCAAGTTTCGGCAATCCCTCAACCAGGGGGGGGCGTCCCGGAATCCTCCGCCCGTTGCTTCACGGCGGATACACAGCGGTCGCCGCAACGGCGCATGCCCAACGACCGTTCCGGCCGAGTTGTCCTCACGGAACGCGTGGAGCGGCTGCTCCACCCTGACGCCAGCCATCGGGTGGTCGCAAAGCCGAGTGGCTGCAACGGGTCGAGAGCACCAGTTCGCCGGCGCTGGAAGCGGCCGTTCAGGGTGCCGATGATCTCGGCGGCCGCACTGCTTCAGGCTGCGGTCGCCGAGATCACTGGCTGAGACAGCCTTTTGCATATCGTTGTCCCTCAGGGGTAGGTGGGACAGCGTGTAACGACTTGATTGCAACCATGTACGCACTACGAGACCTTCTTCATGGTCTACTGCTGGGCGCCAAGGAACCACCTGGTGCGCAAGTACTTCCATGCGACGCGTCCCGGCGAAGGCACGCTCGAGGCTGCCATCGCTGAAGTGGAAGACGGCGTCATGCCACTGGGATCGCGGCTCCCGCCCCGCACGCTCGGTGTCACGCGAGGGCGAATCTCCCAGGCGGGTGGGGCGTGCGAGGTC
>JAJXTQ010000114.1 GCA_021783685.1 Pseudomonadota bacterium
TCGATCACCGCGCCCGAGGTCTTCGAAGCCAGCGTCAGCGCGGTGGTCGCCAGGTCGGCAACCACGTCTTCGCCGACCTCCTTGGCCACCCGCGGCGCATCCTCGATCCAGGTTTCGACGAGCGCATCGCCCCGGCCCAATCCGCGCAGGGCGGACACGCCCTTGAGATAGTTGTCGAGGCCGCGGGGCGACAGCACCCGGGTCGCCGCATGCCACCCGGCATCCAGCGATTCACGCAATTGCGGGCTCAGATCCGCGAGCAGTTCCGCATAGTCGTCGAGATGGATCGCCACGGGGCCTCCTGCCGCGCCATCAGAAGAAGGTCGTCACCGCGGCGTCGAGCGCGTCGCGCATGTCCGGATCATCGGTGATCGGGCGCACCAGCGCCACGCGGCACGCGGCCTGGGGCGAGACGCCCTTGGCGATCAGGCTTCCCGCGTAGATCAGCATCCGGGTCGACAGGCCTTCGTCGAGGCCGTGCCCTTTGAGATTGCGCGACCGCTCGGCGATCGAGACGAGCTTGCCCGCAATGCCGGCATCGACCCCGGTTTCGTGCGCGACGATCTCGGTCTCGACGTCATGCTGCGGGTAGGTGAAATCGAGCGCGCCGAACCGCTGCTTCGTCGACTGCTTGAGGTCCTTCATCAGCGACTGGTAGCCCGGGTTGTACGAAATGACAATCTGGAAATCGGGATGGGCCCGCACCAGTTCCCCCTTCTTCTCGAGGGGAAGCACGCGCCGGTTGTCGGTCAGCGGGTGGATGACCACCGTGGTGTCCTGCCGCGCCTCGACCACCTCGTCGAGGTAGCAGATGGCGCCGTGGCGGGCCGCGATCGCGAGCGGGCCGTCCTGCCACTGCGTCCCTTCGGCGGAAAGCAGGAAGCGGCCGACCAGGTCGGAAGCGGTCATGTCCTCGTTGCAGGCGACCGTGATCAGCGGCTTGCGCAGCTTCCAGGCCATGTATTCGACGAAGCGCGTCTTGCCGCAGCCGGTCGGGCCCTTGAGCATCATGGGCATGCGCGCCGAGTATGCCGCTTCGAACAGGTCGACCTCGTCGGCGACCGGGTGGTAATAGGGTTCCGTTGCGATGTGATACTGGTCGATGATGTTGGACATAACGTGCTTCCGGAGGGGATGGGAACGGCGTCACGGGAGGGGCGGCGGTGGCCGCCCCTCGGATCACGACGTTCGGATCAGACCGTCTTGCCGCGGTAGATCACCATCGCGGCGCCCTGCGACTGCTTGAAATTGTCGTAGCCGACGAGGCGCACGTGGTTGTTGGGGTTGGCCTTCTTGCAGGCTTCCGCCTCGGCCAGAACCTTGTCGACGTCGGTTTCGCCGAACATCGGCAGCTTCCACATGTACCAGTACGAATCCATCAGGTTCTCCGGCTCGGTGTGCTCGATCGCCGGGTTCCAACCCTTCTTGACGATGTACTCGACCTGCTTGCGGATCGTCGCCGGATCCATCGCCGGCAGATAGGAGAAGGTCTCGAACTTGCGGCTGGCCGGGTCGCTGAGGCGCGACTTGTAATCCATAACTTCAGACATTGTGCTTCCTTTCTATGCGGTTCGGTCCGGGGCGGGCGCCGCGCCACGGCGTGGCTGCGCGCCCGTCTCCCGGGAGAGCGAATGGTTCGTGGCGACGACTTACTTGTGCGCGATGTCGAGCTTGTCGACGGTGTCGAATTCGAACTTGATTTCCTTCCACGTTTCCATGGCGATCTTCAGTTCCGGGCTCGACTTCGCGGCCTCGGTCAGGATGGCCTTGCCTTCCTTCTCGACCGCCACGCCGCGGTTGCGCGCTTCGACGCAGGCCTCGAGGGCCACGCGGTTGGCCGCCGCGCCGGCGGCGTTGCCCCAGGGGTGGCCGAGCGTGCCGCCGCCGAACTGCAGCACCGAGTCGTCACCGAAGATCGCGACCAGGGCGGGCATGTGCCAGACATGAATCCCGCCGGACGCCACCGGCAGCACGCCGGGCATCGAGCCCCAGTCCTGGTCGAAGAAGATGCCGCGCGAGCGGTCTTCCTTGACGAAGTCGTCGCGCATGATGTCGATCCAGCCGAGAGTCGCCTCGCGATCGCCTTCCAGCTTGCCGACCACGGTTCCGGAGTGCAGGTGGTCGCCGCCCGACAGGCGCAGCGCCTTCGCCAGGACGCGGAAGTGGATGCCGTGGTGGGGGTTGCGGTCGAGCACCGCGTGCATGGCGCGGTGGATGTGCAGCAGCACGCCGTTGTCACGGCACCAGTTGGCCAGGCCGGTATTGGCGCAGAAGCCGCCGGTCAGGAAGTCGTGCATGATGATCGGGGCGCCGATTTCGCGCGCGTATTCGGCCCGCTTGTACATTTCTTCGGGCGTCGGCGCCGTCACGTTGAGGTAGTGGCCCTTGCGCTCGCCGGTTTCGCGCTCGGCCTTTTCGATCGCTTCCATGACGAAGTCGAAGCGCTGCTTCCAGCGCATGAACGGCTGGCTGTTGACGTTCTCGTCGTCCTTCGTGAAGTCGAGACCGCCGCGCAGGCACTCGTACACCGCCCGGCCGTAGTTCTTCGCCGACAAGCCCAGCTTCGGCTTGATCGTGCAGCCCAGCATCGGACGGCCGTACTTGTTCATCACGTCGCGCTCGACCTGGATGCCGTGGGGGGGGCCGCCGCAGGTCTTCACGTAGGCGATGGGGAAGCGCACGTCCTCGAGACGCAGCGCGCGGATCGCCTTGAAGCCGAACACGTTGCCCACCAGGGACGTGAAGACGTTGACCACCGAGCCCTCTTCGAACAGGTCGATCGGGTAGGCCACGAAGGCGTAGAAACAGGTGTCGTCGCCCGGAACGTCCTCGATGGCGTAGGCGCGCCCCTTGTAGTAGTCGAGGTCGGTCAGCAGGTCGGTCCAGACCGTCGTCCACGTCCCGGTGGACGACTCGGCGGCGACGGCAGCGGCGGCTTCTTCCCGGTCAACGCCCGGTTGCGGAGTGATCTTGAAGCAGGCCAGAATGTCCGTATCCTTGACCTGATAGTGCGGCTCCCAGTAGGTGCCGCGGTATTCCTTGACGCCAGCCTTGTATGTCTTGACGCTCATCTCATTGCCTCCGTGGAAAAATGGGTCGACTGCTGCAAGAACCCGGCAATTTTTCTTGGTTGGAAGACATAAGTAAAATTATATATAGTTTCCATACACATAACCAGGATTTATGAATTGGAGATACCGATGATCTCGTCCCGTTCCGCAATTTCTGCCATCGCCCTCGCAACCTGCTGCGCCGCGGCCCCGGCGGGCGCATTCGAACTCGCCAGCCCGTCGATCCGCGCCGGCGGCACGATTTCCGCCGAGCAGGTGTTCCAAGGGTTCGGGTGCACCGGCGGAAATCATTCGCCCGCGCTCTCCTGGCGCGGCGCGCCGGCCGGCACCCGCAGCTACGCGCTCACCGTCTATGACCCCGACGCGCCAACGGGTTCGGGCTGGTGGCACTGGGTGGTCGTCAACATCCCGGCAACGGTCCATGCGCTGGCCGCGGGAGCGGGCAATCCGGCGCGGCACGCGCTGCCGGCAGGAGCACGGCAGATCCGCAACGACTACGGCACCCGCGCATACGGCGGGCCTTGCCCGCCGGTCGGGGATCGGCCGCATCACTACATCTTCACCGTGTATGCGCTCAAGGTGCCCAAACTGGATCTGCCGGCGGATGCAAGCCCGGCGCTCACCGGGTACATGATCCACGCCAACGCGATCGGCTCCGCATCGTTCACCGGGCGCTACGGGCGCTAGTGCTTCGTTTTGCTTGGAACGGAAATACGGATTGGTGCGGATTGGTGCGGATCATCTTCTGCAGGATCTACGGCGCAACGTCTGCCGATCGATGATGCGGCGCAGGAAAGGCAGCGCTTGGCGTTCTCTTGGGGAGTGTCATCCGTGCGCATTGGATGGGGGAAGGGCGGCGCGCGACCGCGCGCCTCCACTTCTGACTTACGGCCGCATGTTTGAGCGCGGCGTCGGCAGGACGCTGCGCGAGTTCGGCCGTGCGCCCGCGGACTGCGCAGCGCAGCGCAGTCGCCCCGCAGGGGCGGCCACCGCGTAGGTGGCCCCGGCCGAGGGCAGCCGCCGCCCGCCTGCGCACTCCATCAGATCGGTGCCGGCCGCCGCCGGTCACTCCCCGCCGTCGTCGTCGCTCGCCGTCTCCCGGACGTTCTGGAGCACCGCGCCGGTCTTGGCGTCGATGGCGATTTCGTGGGTGATGTGGTGGCTCTCGACGTCGAATGAATAGCGCAGTCCGCTGCCGCCCGGCTTTTTCTCGAGCGCCTGCTCGACGATCACGCCGGGGAACGCCTTCTTCGCGATCGACTGCGCCTGCGCCACCGAGATCTTCGCCTCGGGCAGGTACTCGAGGCCGTCGAGCACCATCGGCCGCGCATGCGCCGCAGTGGCCGTGCTCAGGGCAAGAATCGCCAGGGAAATCCCTTTTTTCACAGTACTCTCCTTTTGAATGATCAATTTCCGACGCGCATCCGCGCCAGGATGTCGTCGCGCTGAATGAACTGGTGCCAAAGCACGGCACCCCAATGGACCCCAATCAGGCCGATCACCGCATCCCCGATGAATTCGTGCACGGTCTTGATCGGCAAGGCATACGGCAGCCAGGCGTCGTCATCGAAATAGTTGGGCAACAGGATGCCGAGAAAGCGGACGTCGTGCTCCCGGGTCTGGATGGCGAGAATCCCCAGAACCGGCATCGCCACCATCACGATGTAAAACAGACCGTGCACGGCCGTTGCGGCCCGCTCCTGCCAGGCCTGCCGCGCCGTTTCTCCGCCACCTCCGGCGGCGCGGATCCGCAACGCGATGCGCGGGAACGCCAGCAGCAGAATCACAATCCCGAGTTGCGTATGGATCAGCACCGCCAGATGCCGCAGATGCCCCTTCGGCAGGGAATCCTTGAATTCCACCGCACACAGCACGGCGATGAAGAACGCGGCCATTCCCCAGTGCAGCCACCGCCTCGCCGGGGAATAGGATGCGCCGGAAGAAAAGCGATCCATGGTCATTCGTCGAGATTGGATTGCGGCTCGGTGAAGATCACGTCGACCGTGAAATCCAGCACTTTGCCAGCGAAGTTGGCGGGCGTGCTCGGATAGTGCGCCCGCAGCACCGCCTGAACCGCCGCCTGATCGAGGAAGCCGTTCCCGGTCGACTGCACGATGTGCGCCGCCGAGACCTTGCCATCGCGGAACAGGAATTCCACATGCGCCGTGCCCGCGGCGGTTTCCAGCGCCGCCGCCGCCGGATACTGCGCCGCTCCCTGCACCGCATCGCGCACCGCGCCGATGAAGCTGGGCGGCAGATCGCTCATGCGGATCACGGCAGGGGCGAGCGGCGCCGTCCTCGGCGCGACCCGCGCCACCGGAGCCGCGTGGGCCGGGGCGGCCACCGGCTTCACGGGCGTGGGATGCGGGACGACCTGCGGCTTGGGCGGCGGGGGCGGCTGGCGATGAACGACATGCGCCACCTCCGAGTGATGCATGGGGACGTGCACATGCTGGACCCGATGAACCGGCACCGGCTTCGGGGGAGGCGGCGGGGTCTTGACCTGCGGCTGCGGCGGCGCCGGCACCGGCTGCGGCGCCACCAGCTGGATCGCCATCGGCGGCGGGGGCGGCGGGGGCTGATCCGGATGCAGTGCAACCCAGGCCAGGGCCAGAAGCAGGCCACCCTCGATTGCGGCGGCCGACAGGACCGAAATTCCCCAGCGACTGCGATCGCCAGGGTCCGAGTCCGCTGCAGAGTGCAATGCCAACGTGGCGCTCATGATCCCTCCGTTCCCCCGGCCTGGTGCCGCGCCGCCAGGCCGATCTTGGTCACGCCCGCAGCGCGGCAGGCGTCCATCACGCGAATCAGGGTCTGCAGGGACACGTCGCGATCGCCCGAGATCGTGACCTGCGCCTGCGCATGGTCGGGGAGCGCCGACAACATGCTGGTCAGCGTCTCCGGCGTAAAGGTCTGCGAACCCTCATGGATGACGCCCTCCTTGTCGATCGCCAGCGTCAGGTCGGGTTTGTGCAGGGGTTGCGCCGTGGTGCTGCCCGGCAGGCGGGACGGAATGCCCGACGACGGAATCATGTGCAGCGTGATCATCACGAAGAAGACCAGCAGGAAGAACATGATGTCGATCATCGGAATGATCTCGATCCGCGCTTTTTTCGGTTGGTATCTTGCTCTCATGGTGCGTCACCGGCGTTATTGGGCAGCGGCGCGGACACCGGTGCGAACAGCGGCGCGGTCCCCGGAATCCTTGCGATAGTGGGAATACATGCGATTGGTGAGGATGAGCTTGACCAGTTCCAGCTTGTGCATGATCCGCTGGACGCGCTGGCTCAGGGCGTTGAACGCCACCAGGCCGAGAATGGCGATGAACAGTCCGGCCGCGGTCGATACCAGCGCTTCGCCGACCCCGCCCGTGACCTGCTGGGTCGAATTGTCGGGATGCGCAAGGGCCTGGAAGGTGTTGAACATGCCGATGATGGTGCCCAGCAGACCGAGCAGCGGCGCCAGCGTGACGATGGTGTCGAGAACCCACAGACGCTTTTCCGCCTCCGGC
>JAJXTQ010000115.1 GCA_021783685.1 Pseudomonadota bacterium
GCGCCATCCAGGCCCCCTTGGTCAAGATTTCCCGGTCCCGCATCAGCCGGTCGATGGCCTGCATCCACCAGCGCGCCACGGCCGGATGCGCCAGATCGGCCGGATGGATGTCGAGTCTGATCGCCGGGCTGCTGCGACTCCGCCACAGGGTCCATTCGTTGCGCAGCCGCGACAGCACGCGCCGCGAACGGCTGCGCACGCTCCAGACCAGACTCACCTGGCGCTGGACCTGCCAGTCCGGCAGCCGGTACAGGCAGCGTCGTCCGGCAGCATAGCGCATCGGCAACATCGGCAAGGCCTGCCGCGTACCGCGACTCATCAGCCAGGCCGGGGCGACGAAGCCTTCGGTCTTGAGCCCGACCTCGGCGAGGTCCTGCAAGCCGCGGGCGACCCGTGCCAGTGCCCGCGGCGCGCTCAAGGCGGCAAACTCGCCCTCGCGCGCCGTGTAGAGGCGGCGCACGACCCACTGCAACGGCGAGCGCCCGAGCGGCTCCCGGTCCAGATGCTGCACGCCATGGAACACGATCTCATCCCCCCGCGCGCGGCGCGCGTGCAGCGTGGCGACGAACTCGGGGTGCTCACGCAGATGCCCCCCGCCGTGATAGTCGGTGACGACCAGCAGCGAGCTCGCGATGGCGTAACGGTCCAGTGCCTCGAGCAGCGTTGCATAGCGCGCCCAGGTCTGCGGCGCGACATCATGCAGCACCACCATCAGCACCTTGCTGGAGGTGCGCGTATCCATCGGAACCGATGGCGGAACGGATGCCGACAAGCTGTTCATAGGTCTGCCTGAGTTGGTTCATCTGTATCGTCCAGTCCCAGCGGACCTGCGCCCAGTGCCGGGCCTGTGCCCCCATGGCGTCCCGATCCTGCTCGAAGAGATCGCGTACCGCTGCCGCCATGGCATCCGGCGTCGGCGTCCCGGCTACCAGACCGGTCCCGGGCGTGACCAGTTCCGGCAACGCGCCCCGCGCGCTGACCACGACCGGTGTCCCGCTCGCCATCGCCTCGAGTACCACCAGCCCGAAGGTCTCGCAATCACCCGCGTGAACGAAGGCATCGGCGCTGGCCAAGAGCCGCGACAGGGCGGCGCCACGTACATAGCGCGAGCGGACCGTGACGTTCGACTGACGCACTGCCGGCATGCCGGGACCGACCAGCAAGAGGTGATAGCCTGCGCCGAGCCGGCCGAACGCCTCGGCCAGCACCGACAGATTCTTTTCCGGTGCGGCCCGGCCCACGAAGAGCGCCAGGCGCGTCGCAGGCGGCAGGCCGAGACGCTGTTTGAGTGCAGCCCGCTCGGCGTGGCGCGGATGGAAGGTCTCGCAGTCCACCCCCAGGCCCTGCGGCTGAAGCCGCTCGATCCCCGCCTCCGCGAGCCGCTGCAGCACATAGCGGCTGGGCACCAACACGCGATCGAATCGGCCGTAGAAATCGTGCACGTAGCGGCGCGCGGCCGCCCGCAGCGGCGCGCCGCCGCAGCGCCCCGCCAGCGACACGAGATCCGAATGGTAGAACGCCACCACCGGTACGCCGAGACGCTGGCCGGCATCGAGCGCCGCCCAGCCCGGCACCCCGGGGTCGCCGGCCTCGATCAGATCGGGACGGGCCGCCTCGAGCGCCCCGATCCAGCCCCGTTGCCGCCAGGGAAAGCGGTAGCCACGGCTGAATGGCAGGGGACCGGCGGCCACATAGCGAACCGAACTCTGGTGACGGGTGCGCCGCGCCGGCACGATCAGCGTGTGTCGCCAGCCCGGCAACACCCCCAGCATGCGCCGCTTGATCTCGAGGTATCGGCGCACCCCGCCGCTGTCCGGGGCATAGAAAAACGTGACGTCCGCCAGATGCACCCGGCGCCTCCTCGCGGCAGCCGCCTCCCGGCCGGAGGCTGTACAGCGGGTCATCCTAGGCCGCCCGCATTGCAGAACGACGACAGCGCTCCCCGCCGGCCTGCGGCCGTGCCCGACGCCCGATGATCGCGGCCTGCAGGCTCCGGCCGGCGCGCCGGCCCCGGGCGCCCGGCGTGTCACCTGCCGGCAGCGTCCTGACCGTCCGGACGGCCAAACCGGGACTTGAGCGCCCCCGACGCCCCGGCGATGAGCACGACGTGGCGACGCCGTTCGAGCGTCACTGACTGCATTGGCCGCCATCGGCAGCGGCTTGCGCGCACCGCTCGGGTCCGCGCTGCGCTCTTGCCGCCGCACTGGGGGCCGTATTCCGCTCGGCGCTGGGAACCTAGGCAGACGGCAAGAGTCTTCAGTTGACAAGCTGCAACCGGAGACGAGCAATGCCCGCAAAGTCGAAAGCCCAACAGAAGGCCGCCGGAGCGGCCTTGTCCGCCAAGCGCGGCGCTACCCGCAAAACCTCGCTGCAGGGGGCCGCACGCCAGATGCACGACTCCATGACCGAGCGCCAGCTCGAGGAACTCGCCGCCACATCACGCAAGGGCAAACCCGAACACAGCGCCGATTGACGCTGGCGGGACTGAGCGGAGCGCCCCATGGCCAGTCGAGCGTATTGGCGCGGACACATGAAACTGTCGCTGGTCTCAATCGCCGTCGAGCTGCACGGTGCGACCCAATCCGAGTCCCGACTGGATCTGCATCAGATCCACAGACCCTCGGGCAAGCGCATCCGCTACCAGAAAACCGTTCCCGGCCTGGGCCCGGTGGCGAACGAGGACATCGTCAAGGGTCTCGAGATTGACAAGGATCGTTACGTACTCATCGAACCGGAAGAACTCGATGCCCTGCGCCTCGAAAGCCGGCAAACCATCAATCTCGTACAATTCGTCGACTACTGCGAGATCGATCCGCGCTATTTCGACAAGCCCTACTACGTCGTGCCCGGTCCGGGTGCGGTTGCTGCCGAAGGCTACACGGTCATCCGCGACGCGCTGCGCGACATCCGGCGCATCGGTCTGGGTCAGATGGCCGTGCGCGGCCGTGACTATATCGTCGCAATCAAGCCTTGCGGGGCCGGCTTGCTGCTCGAGACCTTGCGCTACAGGGAGGAACTGCGCCAGAGCGACCGGCTCTTCGAACAAATCCCGTGTGTGGCGCCGGACGCCGAGACGCTTGACCTTGCCCGGGAGCTGATCGAGCGCAAGAGCGCACCCTTCGACGCCGCCGCGTTCAAATCGCAATACGTCTCGGCCTTGCGCGAGATGATCGACGAAAAACGCGAGCGCGGCGCCGTATCGGCCGCACCTGACGAAGCGGCGGGCGAAGGCAAGGTCATCGACCTCATGGCGGCCCTCAAGAAGAGCCTCGCCAGAGACAAGGCGCCGACCATCAAGCCCAAGCGCGCCACCCGCGCACGCAAACGCGCCGGGGGCTGAGCCCTTATGGCCACCCGGCGCACCGATCGCCTGCAGCGCTACCGGGACAAGCGCGATTTCAGCCGAACGCCGGAACCGCGCGGCGCTGTCGCGTCCAGCAAAGACAGGCGCTATGTCGTTCAGAAACATGCGGCGCGACGCTTGCACTACGATTTCCGGCTCGCGCTCGACGGAGTCCTGCTCAGCTGGGCCGTCACGCGCGGGCCCAGCCTCGATCCGGCGCAGAAGCGACTGGCCGTACGCACCGAAGACCATCCGCTCGCCTACGGCGATTTCGAGGGCATCATTCCCTCAGGCTACGGGGCCGGTGCGGTGTTGCTGTGGGATGCCGGCGGCTGGGAAGCGGTGGGTGATCCCCATGCCGGTCTCGCCCGCGGGGCGCTCAAGTTCCGCCTGCACGGCGAACGCCTGCGCGGTGGATTTGCCTTGATACGCATGGGCCAGACCGATCGCCGCGGGCACGAGAACTGGCTCCTGATCAAGGAGCGTGACGACTATGTCGACGCCGACGATCCACTCCGGCGCTGGACGGACAGCATCGCCACGGGCCGCGATCTCGCCGCCATCACCGCGGGTGAGCCCAGCCAGGCAGCGCCTGAGCCGCGCACATCGCTGCCCCATGCCGTCTCCCGGACCGGGGCTGACGACCAGGACAGCGCCGTCCCGCTCGGCTTCATCGCGCCACAGCTGGCGAGCCTGGGTGCCACGCCGCCGGATGGGCCCGGCTGGCTCCACGAAATCAAATTCGACGGCTATCGCATCCAGGCGCTGATTGCAGACGGCGCCGTGCGTCTCATCACCCGCAACGGCCGGGACTGGTCAGCGCGCTACGGGGCCATCGTCTCAGCACTGGCGCGACTGGACGTGCGTTCTGCAATCATCGACGGCGAACTCATCGCTTTCGACGCCGCGGGGCGGGTGTCCTTTTCGGCGCTGCAACACGTGCCCCCGGATAGCACTACCCTCGTCTACTACGCCTTCGACCTCCTGCACCTCGACGGGCGAGGCTGGCGCGATCAGCCCCTGCACCAGCGCAAGGCGGCTTTGGCCGATCTCGTATCCGGTGCCGCACCTGCGGTGCGTCTCAGCGACTCGCTCGATGCGCCGGCGACCCATGTTCTCGAAACCGCTTGCAGGATGGGACTGGAGGGCGTCGTGTCCAAGCGACGCGATGCCCCCTATCGCAGCGGTCGCGGCCGGCTGTGGATCAAGACCAAATGCCGCGGTAACGACGAATTCGTCATCGGCGGCTTTCGTCGCTCGCACGTGGCCGGCCGCGCCTTTGCCTCGCTGCTGGTCGGCTCATACGAGGGCGATCAACTGGTCTATCGAGGTCGCGTAGGCGCCGGTTTCGATGAAGCGACGTTGGCGGCGCTCGGCGAGCGGTTTCGCGGCCTGCGGCGCGCGCACCCGCCGTTCGCCCGCCTGCCGGCAGCGGCCCGGCGGGACGCGGTCTGGTTGGCGCCACGCCTGATCGCGCAGATCCGCTACGCCGAACGCACGCCCGACGGCTTGCTGCGTCAGCCGAGTTCCCTCGGCCTGCGTGAGGACAAGGCGCCCGGGGAGGTCATCATGCCGACGCCGCCCGCTGATGCGGAATGCCTGATCCGTGGCGTGCGCCTCACGCACGCGGACAAGGTCATGTATCCCGGCCAGGACATCACGAAACGCGATCTGGCCGCTTACTACGAGGCGCACGCCGAACGCATCCTGGCCTTCGTCCGCCATCGCCCGCTCAGCCTGGTTCGCTGCCCGGACGGTCGCACCGGTCAATGCTTCTTCCAGAAGCACGGCGGCAGCGGACTGCCACGGCAGATCGGTCAGGTGGACATCCCGGAAAAGGACGATACCGCCCAGCCCTGTCTTTTGGTTCGCGATGCGGCGGGGCTGGTGGCGGCGATCCAGTATGGCACCCTGGAACTGCACGTGTGGGGCGCGCGCGCCGACCGCATCGAACGCCCGGAACGGCTGGTGTTCGATCTCGATCCGGCCGAGGACGTCAATTTCGCGACCGTGCGGGAATCGGCCTTCGAACTGCGCGCGGTCCTGTCGAGCGCCGGCCTGACCAGCTTCGCCCTCCTGACCGGGGGCAAGGGCATCCATGTGGTCGTGCCGATCACCCGGCGGCATGAGTGGGTCGAGGTGAAGACTTTCGCCCGCGGATTGGCCGAAGCGCTTGCCGCCGCCGCACCGGCGCGCTACGTCGCGCAGGCGGCCAAACACAAACGCGGCGGCAGGATTTTCATCGACTGGCTGCGCAACGAGCGCGGCGCCACCGCGGTGGCGCCCTACTCCACCCGCGCCCGGTCCGGTGCGCCCGTTGCGACCCCGGTCGCCTGGGAGGAACTGGGGTCGGTAAGCTCGGCTGCCGAGTACACGCTGGTCACCATCGGCGCGCGTCTCGATGCGCTGACCGCAGATCCGTGGGAGGGGTATGCGGGCTTGCGCCAAGGCATCCCGAAAGGAGCGCTGGCGCACCTCGCGGACGGCTGGAGAGCCGAAAGCCCGTGACCGCAAAGGTCACGGGCAGGGTCGATTCAAGGCGTCAGGCGCGCAGCCGTTCCTGACGAGGGTCCTTGCGCACCAGCTCGGTGCCCGCCGTCCAGTGGAAGGCGGCCGAAACCATCTCCGACGGCGAACCATCCGCATTGATGCCTTCGCGATACGCCAGCGACGAGGTGCCTTCCTCGGATTCCGGCACGAAGCGCGTGCCGTTCTTGCGCAGCGACACCTCATCGGCCAGTACGCGGCGCACATATTCGCGCTGGCTTTCATATCGGATTCCCGGCGGGAGGGCGCCATCGCCCAGCACCTCGGCCGGATCCCGGCGCTCGACATCCTGGAACAGCTGTCGCGCCAGTTGCAGATGACCCAGTTCGTAGTCGAGGAACCGCTCCCACAGCGCTTTCAGCCGTGGATTGGATTCCTGCTGGGCGCAGGCCGCGTAGTTCCACACCTCATTGGCCTCGCAGATGAGCAGCTTTTCCAGCAGCGATTCCTCGGGATTGAGCATGCAGCCGTAGTGCGTGATGTGCTGCGACTCGACCGAGGCGATTTCGGCATAGAGCTGCCGTGCCACCGGATCGGCGAACGTAGGGCCGAAGTGCATGTAGTAGTCGTGGGTCTGATATTCACCGGATACCAGCGTCAAGGCATGGAGCTTGGTGCCCAGCGCGGCATCGCGGGCGTAGGGCTCGGTCAACTCGTGCTCGGGCGCCCGATGATG
>JAJXTQ010000116.1:0-5936 GCA_021783685.1 Pseudomonadota bacterium
GCATCACGGTGGACAACGGCCAGCACCTGCTGGTCGGCGCCTATCGCGAGACGCTGCGCCTGATCGATCGGGTGCATCCGGAAGGAATCGACGACCTGCTGCTGCGCCTGCCCCTGACCCTGGTGAGCCCCGGCCGCCTGTCGCTCAGGGCGCCGCGCCTGCCCGCACCGCTGCATCTCGCGGCGGCGCTGCTGTTCGCGCGCGGCCTGACGATGGCCGACAAGCTCGCTGCGCTGCGCTTGATGCGGCGTTTGAAGCGCAGCCGCTATCATTTGGCCACCGACTGCAGCGTCGCAAAGCTGCTCGCCGCCCACCATCAGCCGCCGAATCTGCGCCGCCTGCTCTGGGAGCCGCTGTGCGTCGCGGCGCTGAACACCCCGGTCGATGCCGCCTCTGCCCGGGTCTTCGCCAACGTGTTGAGGGACAGCCTGGGCGGGACCCGCGCTGCCAGCGATCTGCTGCTGCCGCGGGTCGATCTGGGCGCGCTGTTTCCCGATGCCGCAGAACGCTTCGTGCTCGCCCGGGGCGGCCGGGTGCTGCGGGCGACGGCGATCAAGCGGATAGCGCAGGAGGCCAACGGCTACTCGCTCGCCGGCGCCGAGCAGCGCTTCGGCCCCTATCGGCAACTGATCGTCGCGGTCGCGCCCCAGCACCTGCCGGCCCTGATCGCACCCTTGCCGGGGCTGGACCCGTTGCGTCTGCAAGTCGGCTCGCTCGCCTATGAACCGATCCTCACCTGCTATCTCGCCTATCCGGCCGACGCGCGCCTGGCCGCGCCGATGCTCGGTCATCCGGAGGGGCTCACCCAGTGGCTGTTCGACCGCGGTCAGGCGGGCGGGCCCGCGGGCCTGTTCGCGGCGGTGATCAGCGCCCGCGGCCGGCACCTGGATCTGTCGAACGCAGCGCTGGCGGCGGCCATCCACGCGGAGATCGCGACGATCGTGCCGGACCTGCCGACACCGCTGTGGTCGAGGGTGATCGTCGAGAAGCGCGCCACCTTCGCCTGCACACCCGAGCTCGCCCGGCCGCAGACGCAAACGCCGCTGCCCGGCCTGCTGCTGGCCGGCGACTACGTCGCCTGCGACTATCCGGCGACGCTGGAAGCGGCGGTGAGCAGCGGCGTGGCGGCCGCCAATAGCATCATCGCGACCGCCTCGGCGAGGCAGCCCTCGCAGTGACCAAATTACGCCGTCATTGCGAGGCCCACAGGGCCGCGGCAATCTGAGTGATGCGCAGAAAATTGCTTCACTTCGTTCGCAATGACGAAATGGTTTGTCTTTGCGAGCCGGAGGCGAAGCAATCTTGGTGGTTCATGAAACGCCCGCGTGGCGAGCGGAGGGAGTCCCTGCGCAACGCGGCCTACTAGGCCAACTTTCCGCCGACCAGCCGCAGCACCCGGTTGCAGCGCTTGGCCAGCGCTTCGTCGTGGCTGACCAGGATCAGCGTCGTGCCCTGCTCGGCGTTCATCGCGAACATCAGCTCGATGATCTGGCTGCCGGTGGCGGCGTCGAGATTGCCGGTCGGCTCATCGGCGAGCAGCAGTTGCGGCCTGACCGCGAAGGCGCGCGCCAGCGCCACGCGCTGCTGCTCGCCGCCCGAGAGATGCTTCGGATAATGGTCCAGGCGCCCCGTCAGACCGACGCGGCCGAGCATCTCCCGGGCAGTATTCCCGGCGTCCCGGCGTCCGGCCAGCTCCAGGGGCAGCATCACGTTCTCCAGCGCGGTCAGGGCCGGCAGCAATTGGAAGGACTGGAACACGAAGCCCAGCATCCGTCCGCGCAGCGCGGCGCGACCGTCCTCGTCAAGTTGCGCCAGATCCTGGCCGGCGAGCGTCACCTGGCCTTCGCTGGGCAGGTCGAGCCCCGCCAGGAGACCGAGCAGCGTGGACTTGCCCGAGCCGCTGGCGCCGACCACGGCGACCGCCTCCCCCGCCATCACGCGAAAGGATATCTGGTGCAAAATGACCAGAGAGCCGTCGCCGCTTTGCACCTCCTTGCAAAGATTCGCGACCTCGACCACCGCGCTGTCGGAACTATTGAAGTCGGAACTGAAATCAGCCATGCGAAGCATCCTGTTTGCACTCGTCCTGTTGTCCATCTGCGCCAGCAGCCATGCCGCGCAGACCCTGCTGGTATTCGGCGACAGCCTCTCGGCCGGCTTGGGCATCACCCAGGCGCAGAGTTGGCCTGCGCTGCTGGCCGAGCGCCTGAGAGAACAACACTACCCCTACCAGGTGGTCAATGCCAGCATCAGCGGCGAGACCACCAGCGGCGGGCTCGCGCGCCTGCCCGCGACGCTGGCGAGATTCAAGCCGGCGCTCGTGATCATTGAACTGGGCGCCAACGACGGCCTGCGCGGTCTGCCCCTGACCGAGATGCGCAGCAACCTCGATACCATGATCCGGCAGTGCCAGGCGCGCCGCGTCAAGGTGCTGTTGATCGGCATGAGGCTGCCGCCCAACTACGGCAGCGACTACACGAAGGGGTTTGCCGACAGCTACGCCGAATTGGCGCGCAAACGCCATACCGCCTTGCTGCCCTTTCTGTTCGAGGGCTTCGCCGAGGACCGCGCCGCCTTTCAGGCAGACGGACTGCATCCCACCGCCGCGTTGCAGCCCAGGATGCTCGACAACGTCTGGCGCGTGCTTCTGCCGCTGCTCAGGAGACCGTGAGCCGCGGCGCCCCTTCTTCCATCCTGCCGATCAGCGCCGGAGAAAAGCCTACGCGCGCGAACTCGGCCAGCGCGCGTTGAACGGCGCCGGGCGCGCAGGCCACCAGCAGGCCGCCGCTGGTCTGGGGATCGGTGATCAGTTTCTGCTGCCATTCCTCTGCGCCGGGGGCGAGGCTCACCTGGTCCCCGTAGCTCGCCCAGTTGCGCGCCGAAGCGCCGGTGCTGATGCCCTCCTGTACCAGCCGCTCCGCCTCCGCGATCAGGGGCAGCGCTGCGAAATCGATCTCGGCCGAGAGCCCCGAGCCGCGGCAGATCTCCAGCAGGTGGCCGGCCAGGCCGAAGCCGGTGACGTCGGTCATCGCATGGACGCCCTCGATGCCGGCCAGTGCGGTGCCGGGGGTGTTGAGCTTGGTCGTCTGCGCCAGCATCTCGGCATAGCCCGAAGCCGGGAGCAGGCCCTTCTTCAGCGCCGCGGAGAGGATGCCGATGCCCAGCGGCTTGCCCAGGATCAGCAGGTCGCCGGCTTGGGCGCCGCTGTTCTTCTTGACTTGGCGCGGATGCACCGAACCGATGGCGACCAGGCCGTAGATCGGTTCCTGCACGTCGATCGAGTGGCCGCCGGCGACGACGATACCGGCCTTTGCGCAGATCTCGGCGCCGCCGCCCAGGATCTCGCCGATCACCGCGGGCGGCAGCTTGTCCAGCGGCATGCCGACCAAGGCCAGCGCGAACAGCGGCCGGCCGCCCATCGCATAGACGTCGGAGAGCGCGTTGGCGGCGGCGATGCTGCCGAAGTCGCGCGGGTCATCGACGATCGGCGTGAAAAAATCGGTGGTGGCGACGATCGCCTGCTCGTCGTTGAGTTGATAGACCGCGGCGTCGTCGGAAGTCTCGGTGCCCACCAGGAGTTCCGGCGGCAGCGTCGGCAGCGGCGTCCTGGCGAGGATTTCGGCGAGCACGGCCGGGGCCATTTTGCAGCCGCAGCCGCCGCCGTGAGAGAATTGCGTCAGCTTGATGCCCATTGCGTAACCTTTGCGTAACCTTTGCGTACCCCGTGCAAACCAAAATCCAAAAACCCGCAACCGCCGGGACGAAAATCCAGGGGGCCGCAACCGTAGCACAGTTGGGCGAGTTTGACGAGCTGATCGACGCCCGCTCGCCGGCAGAGTACGCCGACGACCATATTCCCGGCGCGATCAGTTGCCCGGTACTCGACGACGCACAGCGCGCCCGGGTCGGCACGCTCTACCAGGCTTCGCCCTTCGAGGCGAGAAAAGTCGGCGCGGTCTGGGTGGCGCGCAACGTCGCCGATCACATCGAGCGCCTGTTCGCGGACAAACCGCGCGACTGGCGGCCGCTGGTCTATTGCTGGCGCGGCGGCCAGAGGAGCGGCGCCTTCACCCACATCCTGCGCCAGATCGGCTGGGACGCGCAGCGCCTGGAGGGCGGCTACAAGGCCTGGCGCCGCCACGTCATCGACGAACTCGCGCTCCTGCCCCAGCGCTTCGACTACCGGGTCATCAACGGCGCCACCGGCAGCGGCAAGAGCCGGCTGCTCGAAGCGCTCGCCGACCAGGGCGCCCAGGTGCTGCACCTGGAGGAGCTGGCAAGCCACAAGGGCTCGGTTCTGGGGCCGCTGCCGCAGACGCCGCAACCTTCGCAGCGGAGCTTCGAGAGCCGCATCCACGCGCAACTCTCCCGCTTCGATGCGGAACGGCCGGTGTATGTCGAGGCGGAGAGCCGCAGGATCGGCAGCGTGCAACTGCCCGACGCGCTGCTGGCCGCCATCCGCGCCGCGCCCGGCCTGCGCATCGCAGCCACGCTCCGCGCCCGGGTCGACTTCCTGCTGCAGGACTATGACTACTTCCTCGCCGATCCCGCCTGGCTGATCGAACGGCTGGAGCAGCTCACCGGCCTGCAGAGCCGCGAGACGGTGGCGCGCTGGATGGCGCTGGCGCGAGGCGGCGAGTTCCCTGAACTGGTCGAAGAACTGCTCGAACAGCATTACGACCCGCTCTACCAGCGCTCTCAGGCGAAGAACTTCGCCGGCTTTGACGCCGCGATCCGGATCGAGAGCGACGACCTGTCGCCCTCGGGCATCGGACGCCTGGCGCGCGCGATCCTCGCACGCGCCTGAGCGAGCATTTTCCAGTTCCGTTGGCTTGGGCTATCATTTGCCCGCCGGCCACGCCCGATCGACGCGGCCGGCACTGAACCGCGCCGCCAACACCCCCGGCGGCGCGGCTATGATCCAAGACAAAATTTTGGAGACGCCCGATGGACAGCACCGCTGCCGCACCTTCCCCAGCGCTAGCCGACGCCCTGCGCAAGCTCAGCCTGGAAGACAAATACACGCAACGAGAAGGCCGCATCTATCTCTCCGGGGTACAGGCGCTGGTGAGACTGCCGCTGCTCCAGCGCTGGCGCGATCAAGCCGCCGGCGTGAACACCGCGGGCTTCGTCTCCGGTTACCGCGGCTCGCCGCTGGGCGGCCTCGACGAGGCGCTGTGGTCGGCGCAGAAACACCTCGAAGCCAACCATGTGAAGTTCCAGCCCGGCATCAACGAGGATCTCGCCGCGACCGCGGTCTGGGGCAGCCAGCAGGTCGGGCTGATCGGCCCCAGTCCCTACGACGGCGTCTTCGCGATGTGGTACGGCAAGGGCCCGGGGGTCGACCGCTGCGGCGACGTGTTCAAGCACGCCAATCACTTCGGCACCAGCCGCCACGGCGGCGTGCTGCTGGTCGCCGGCGACGACCACGGCGCCTTCTCGTCGACCTTGCCGCACCAGAGCGACCACCAGTTCGCGGCGGCGATGATTCCCCTGCTCTACCCCTGCAACGTCCAGGAGTACGTCGATCTGGGCCTGCACGGCTGGGCGATGTCGCGCTTCTCGGGCTGCCTGGTCGGCTTCAAGGCGCTGGCCGATACCGTCGAGTCGAGCGCCTCGATCGAGGCCGATCCGTTCCGCGTGAACATCGTCCTGCCCGAAGACTTCGTCATCCCCGAGGGCGGCATGAATGCCCGGCTCACCAACGAATATATCGGCCTGCAGGCGCGTCACCAGGAAGCGCTGATGCAGGACTACAAGATCTATGCCGCGCTCGCCTACGCCCGCGCCAACCGCTTGAACCGCACGATGATCGACGCGCCCGATGCCCGCCTGGGCATCGTCGCCTCGGGCAAGTCCTACCTCGACGTGCTCGAAGCCCTGGACGAGCTGGGCATAGACGAGCGCCACGCCCGGGAGATCGGTATCCGCCTGTT
>JAJXTQ010000116.1:5946-6559 GCA_021783685.1 Pseudomonadota bacterium
GTCTCGATGCCCTGGCCGCTGGAGCCCGACAGCGTGCGCGAATTCGCCACCGGGCTGGAGGAGATCCTGGTGGTCGAGGAGAAGCGCCAGATCGTCGAATACCAGTTGAAGGAGCAGCTCTACAACTGGCGCGAGGACGTCCGGCCGCGGGTCATCGGCAAGTTCGACGAAAAGGGCGAGTGGGTCCATCCCCACGGCAACTGGCTGCTCACCAGCAAGGCCGATTTCTCGGTGGCGCAGATCGCCCGGGTGATCGCCGCGCGCATCAACCGCTTCCACCAGAGCGAGCGCATCACCGCCCGCTTAGCCTTCCTGGAACAGAAGGACGCGGTACTGTTGAAGGCCGTGAATACCCCGCCGCGTCCGGCCTACTACTGCTCGGGCTGTCCGCACAACACCTCCACCCGGGTGCCCGAGGGCAGCCTGGCGCTGGCGGGCATCGGCTGCCACGTGATGGCGGCCTCGATCTTCCCCGAAGGCAACAAGACCATCACCCACATGGGCGGCGAGGGCGCGACCTGGATCGGCCAGGCGCCCTTCTCCGGTCTGAACCACGTCTTCGCCAACCTGGGCGACGGCACCTACTTCCACTCCGGTTATCTGGCCATTCGCG
>JAJXTQ010000117.1 GCA_021783685.1 Pseudomonadota bacterium
TTCGTCTGCTTGATTCGAAAAGCAGTGGCTTCCGGCACAGACGTCATCTTCTGGCCCACGGGAACAATCATCGCTCCATGGAGTTCGGGACGAGCAGGAGCTTGCCGGTGGTCCGGCCGCTTTCCAACGCCTGGTGCGCATGGGTGGCCTCGCTCAAGGGCAGTGTCTGGTGGATCAGGAGCTGCAGTTCGCCGCTGGTGAGCGCGCCGAACACAGCCGCCGCATGCGCGCGCAGCGCGGCAGGCTCGGCGATGAAGTGGAACAGGCTGGGACGGGTGAGGAACAGCGAGCCGGCCGCCAGCCGCGCGGGATCGACCGGCGGCACCGGGCCGCTGGCCTGACCGAACAGTACCAGCATGCCGCGCAGGGCCAAGGCAGCGAGCGAGGCGTCGAAGGTGGCCGCGCCGATGCCGTCGAACACGGCCCGCACGCCTTTCCCCGCCGTCCATTCTCGGCATGCGGCAAGCACATCCTCATGGCTGCGGTCGATCACGCGCTCGGCGCCGGCCGCGCGCGCCAGCGGTATCTTGTCGGCGTGCCCGACCGTGGTGATGACCCGCGCGCCACGGGCCCGAGCCATCTGGATCAACAGCCGGCCCATGCCGCCCGCACCGGCATGAACCAGCACGGGGTCGCCGGGTGCGAGCGGGCAGGTCTCGGCGGTCAGCACGCGCGCCGTCAGGCCCTGCAGCAGCGCGGCAGCCGCCTGTTCGGCGGTGAGCGCGGCGGGGACCGGCACCAGCCGATCGGCGGCCACGACGATCCGTTCGGCGTAGCTGCCGGGCGCACCCGCCCAGGCCACCCGATCGCCGATCCGCCAGTCGGCGACGCCGGTACCGAGGGCGCGCACCGTTCCGGCCCCTTCCACGCCCGGCGTGAACGGCAACGGCTGCGGATAGAGGCCGCTGCGGTGGTAACTGTCGATGAAGTTGACGCCGGCCGCTTCGACGTCGATGAGCACCGCGCCGGGCGCCGGCGCCGGATCGGGCAGCGTTTCGAGGGCGAGGACTTCCGGGCCCCCGGTCTGATGCATGCGAACGGCTTGCATGGCGGTGCCTCCGGCGGGGAACGGGCTCAGGCCGATTTCAGCAGGGCGGGATCGATGGGCAGGCGGCGGATGCGCACGCCGGTGGCGGCGAAGATCGCGTTGCAGACCGCCGGCGCGATCGGCGGCGTGCCCGGTTCACCCACGCCGCCCGGCGCCTCGCCGCTCGCCACGATGTGGACCTCGACCCGCGGCATCTCGTTCATGCGCAACACCCGGTAGCCGTCGAAGTTGCCTTCGGCCACTCCGCCGTCCCGGATGGTGATGGCCCCGAACAGCGCCGCGCCGAGGCCATAGGCCATGCCGCCCTCCATCTGGGCGCGCACCGTGAGCGGGTTGACGACCTGGCCGCAGTCGACCGCGATCACCACGCGCTGGACGCGCACCGCGCCATCCGGCGCGACTGCGACTTCGGCGACCTCGCCGACGATGCTGCCGAAGGATTCGTGCAGCGCGATGCCGCGCCCCTGCCGCGGCGGCAGCGGCGTGCCCCAGTCGCCGGCCTGAGCCACGCCCTCCAGGACGGCGAGATGGCGGGGATGCCGCGCCAGCAGCCTGCGCCGGAAGGAGACCGGATCTTCGGCGCGCTGCGCCGCCAGCTCGTCGATGAAGCTCTCCACCGCAAAGGCGCTGTGGGAATGGCCCACCGAGCGCCAGAAGCCGAGCGGCACCGCGTAGGGACGCAAGGTCGCGAACTCGACCCGCAGATTGGGGATGGCGTAGGGATTCTCGCGCGCGCCTTCGAAACCCACGAAATCGGGGATCATGCCGGTGGCCAGCGCCACCCCCCGGGCCACCGTGTTCTTGACCAGGCGCGGCGCGCGATTGGGCAGCGCGGCAGGCGTCAGGTCGGGAGCGGCCTGGGCGATGATCGAGGGTCCCGCCACGCGGTGCTGCCAGGCGAGGGGCTCGCCATTCCCGTCCAGGCCGGCGGTGAGGTGATGGAGCACGGGCGGGCGGTAGAAATCGTGCCGGGTATCGTCCTCGCGCGTCCAGATCACCTTGACGGGGTGCGGGGTCTCGAGCGCGCAGGCCACCGCCTCGGCGATGAAGTCGTTGGCCACGCGGCGGCCGAACCCGCCGCCCAGATGCGTGGTGTGCACCGTGACGTCGGCCACGGTCAGACCGGTCAGCGCCGCGGCCGTATCCCGCGCGCCGCCCTGGTTCTGCGTCGGCGCCCAGACCTCGCAGCGGCCGTCATGCACCCAGGCGGTGGCGTTCATCGGCTCCATGGTGGCATGCGCCAGCAGCGGCACCTCGTAGTGCGCCTCCAGCGTTTGCGGCGCCTGCGCCAGCACCTCCAGCGGATCGCCATCCTGGCGGACGCGCAGGCCGGGCCGGGCCACGAGTGCGCGCAGCGCAGCGCTGACCTCGTGGCTGTCGGCGGCCGGAACAGGCGGCGGCGCCCACTGGATGACCAGAGCGTCGCGACCCGTGCGCGCGGCCCAGTAGCCATCGGCCAGCACCGCGACCCCGGCGGGAATGGCGAATACCGCCCGGACGCCGGGCACCGCCTGCGCGGCGGTGGCGTCGAAGTGTTGCAGACGCGCGCCGAAGGCCGGCGGGCGGGCGATGCAGGCGATGAGCAGATCCGGCAAGTGGACGTCCATGCCGAACCCGGCGCGGCCGGTGACCTTCTCCCGCGCATCGAGCCTCGGCTGGTCGCGGCCGATGAGGCGGAACCGATCCGGCGCCTTCAGGGCGACCTTGCGCGGCATGGGCTGGCGCGCGGCGTCCGCGGCGAGTTCGCCATAGCGGGCCTGACGTCCGCTGGCGTCGTGGTGGATCGCGCCGGCCTCGGCGCGGCATTCGGTGGCCGGCACCTGCCAGCGCACGGCGGCGGCGGCGCGCAGCATCTCCCGCGCCGTGGCGCCGGCCTGCCGCAGCGGCTCCCAGGAGGTCATGACGGAGGTGCTGCCACCGGTCGCCTGGATGAACATCGCGGGGTTGTCATAGGCGCGATCGGCGGGGGCAAAGGCCACCGTGACCGCGGCGAGATCGACTTCCAGTTCCTCGGCGATCAGCATGGGCAGCGCCGTCAGCACGCCCTGCCCCATTTCCGAGCGCCCCACCAGCAGGGTGACCGTGTCGTCCGGGTCGATGCGGATCCACGCATTCGGCGCGAAGCGGCCCTGAGCGTCGACGGCGGATTCCGGACCGCAGCCGGTCAGTTGCAGGCCCAGCACCAGCGCGCCGCCGGTCGCGGCCGTGAGCTGCAGGAAATGGCGACGGTCGAGATCGATCGACGCGCTCATGGATCATTCCTCACGCATCGAGACCGCAGCCCGCCGGATGGCTTGCCGGATGCGAGGGTAGGTGCCGCAGCGGCAGATATTGCCGGACATGGCCTGATCGATCTCGGCATCGCTGGGATCCGGGTTGCCGGCGAGCAGGGCCACCGCCGACATGATCTGACCCGATTGGCAATAGCCGCATTGGGGCACGTCCATCTCCAGCCAGACGCGCTGGACAGGGTGCAAATCGGCGCCGGCCAGCCCCTCGATGGTCGTTACCTTTTGTCCTGCGATCGCCGCGAGCGGTGTGACGCAGGAACGGATGGGCATGCCGTTTAGATGGACGGTACATGCGCCGCACAGGGCCATGCCGCAGCCGAACTTGGTCCCCGTCAGCCCCAGATTTTCACGCAGCGCCCAGAGCAGCGGCATTTGGGCATCCGCGGCGATCTCGATAGGTTTGCCGTTGAGTTCAAAGGCGATCATGGCGGACCGGTGGTGGGCAGGAGATCCGATACACTGCTAAAGTAGCACAGATAAAAGGAAAGCCGCAGGACGGTGCGTCGCACGGAGGCGGCGCTGCACATGACCAACATCGATCTTCTGGCCCAAAAAGCCCAACGCTTGCGGCTCCAGCGATTCTCGCTGGCGGCGGTCTCCTACATCATCGGCGGCATGATGCTGCTGGCGGTGAGCATGCTGGGCAGCGACCACATCCCCCTGACACCGACTGTCGCATCCGTCTTCATGGCTTTGGTGGTCATCGCCAACGCGGGCTTTTACCTGCTGTTCCGCAGCGGTTTCAACCAACGCTTTGCCGACCCCAGCCTGACCATCCCGCAGATGGCCATCGGCATTCTGCTGATCACGTTCCTGATCTATTTCGCCGGATCCTACCGGGGCCTGTTGTCCATTTTCTACCTCGCCGTCATGACCTTCGGCCTGTTCCACCTCAATACCCGGCAACTGCTGGGACTGAGTGCATTCACCCTGGCGTCCTTTGCGTTCATGGCGGTACTGCTCAAGCTCAACCATCCTGACGCCGCGTCCTTCATGGACCTGTTCGCCCAATTGGCGGTCATCGGCGGCTTGCTGCCCTGGTTCGCCGTGCTGGGCGGACACATCAGCACGCTGCGGCGGCGCCTGGTCGAGGGCAACCGACGCCTGGAGCAGGCGCTGGCGCAGATCCGGGAGATCGCCATTCGCGACGATCTCACCGGCGCCTTCAACCGGCGGCACCTGATGGATCTGATCATGCACCAGAAGGCGGTGGCCGACCGCGGCAGCTACCGGTTCAGCCTGTGCATGCTCGATCTGGACTACTTCAAGCGCATCAACGACGAGCACGGTCATCTGGCCGGCGATCGCGCCCTGCGAGCGGTTGCCGAAATCCTCGCCCAGCAGGTGCGCGTGGGCGACATCATCGGCCGGTTCGGCGGCGAGGAATTCCTGATCCTTTTGAGCGAGACCCCCTTGCAAGCCGCCGCGGAGACGGCAGAGCGTCTGCGCCAGCAGATCGAACAACAAGCCGTGGCAACGGCGCCGGAAGGCGTTGCGGTCACGGCCTCGATCGGGGTCACGGAGTATCTGGCCGGCGAACCCATCGAAGCCGCCCTCTCGCGTGCCGATCGGGCGCTCTATCGGGCCAAGGCGGCCGGCCGCAACTGCGTGCGGGTGGAAATGCCGCCCGACCGCGATCCGACCCGCCGGATGATCGGTGCGGTGTGACGCACGACGCACGCGGGCGCCACAGCGGCGGCCGTCACCCCGGACCGTCGCCCACGCAATGCCGAATCACGTCCTGAGCCGCGGGGCGGCACGGACCCCGGTGCGCCATCCCGCCACGACCGGCCCCGCCCAGCAAACCCGCAGCGCAATGGCCGACGGCGCGCCGGCGATGCGCCGCAATCGCGCCATGAACACGGCTCGATGCGGGTCCAGGAACGGGGCCCGCCCCGGGCGGGGATCATGACCCCCACCGATCAACAGGACATCCCGCGCGAGTGGCACACGCTGCGCGAGATCGACGAAGGGCTCGGCCTGGCCAAAGGCAGCGCCTTTCGGGCCTTCAAGTCCTTGGCGCTACGCGAGGACTCGGATTTTCGCGTGCTGCATCCGGACCGCGATCCCGCCGTATTTCAGGCGCTGCGCAGCGCCGGCCGGATCTATGCGGGGACCCAGCGCGCCATCCTGCTCTGCGACACCGCGCGCGCGCAGGTGGAGGCGATCCTGAGGGGCGGGGCGGCGAGTTCATGACCGGCGGCATCCCCTCCGGCCATCGGACACGCTCACGAGCGGAACAGGCGGCTGTGCTGGGTTTCGTGGTGCGCACTGGCCAATGCCAGTCCTGAGAGGCTCACCCCGAGATCGGCATCCGACAAGGCCAGGCCGCTACGCAAGCCGTTTCGAATGGGCTCGTGCAGGCAGCCGAGCAGACGCTGCGCCCCCGTCTGGCCCAGGACGCCGAGCTTGATCAGCGCCGCGGCCTGATTCTCGCAATAGGCCCAGAGGTAGCCCAGAGCGGCGGTGCGCGCCGGCAGCGCGAGGTGCACGGCGGCGAGCGCGAAGGCCGCGGCATAGCTGAGCGGCGCTCGGCCGTGATGGCCCAGCCAGTCGACCATCACCGGCGCTTCCAGACTGGTCAGCAGGCGCCCCAGCGCGGCGCCGATGTGGCTGTCCTCCTCCCACAGCTCGCGCGTCTCGCGACAAGCGAGGAGCCAGCGGTTCCAAGCCCCGGCGTGGTCGAATTCGCGCGTGACGAGACATTCGTGCACGCGCAGCAGCACGGGCACCTCCAGGCGCGCCAGCCCGTGGGTCACCACGCCGTCGACCCAATGCACAGCGTCGGTTTCCGCCGTGATCCAACCCTTGTCGACGGCCGCTTCGAGCCCCTGCGACCAGGCAAACGCACCGACGGGCAAGCTGGGACTCGTCAGTTGCAGCAGACCCAGCAGCCCCGCCTCGTCCAGACGGTCGGCCGTCATGCGGCGCCGTGATGGGTATGGGCATGACCGTGACCACCAGTCGCGTAAGCGCCGGATTCGGGCTCGAAAGGCGCCTGCTCGCAGCGCACGGTCAGGCCCAATCCCTCGACCATCGCATCCAGGACATGGTCATGGCGATAGCGCAGGCTGTCGGTATCGATCTGCAGCGGGACATGCCGATTCCCCAGGTGATAGGCGGCGCGCACGAGCAGATGGCGATCGGCGGTGCATGCCACGGAAACCGTTTCCGGCGCCGCACGCACGCGGACGATCATCC
>JAJXTQ010000118.1 GCA_021783685.1 Pseudomonadota bacterium
TCTTCACTTTGGCCGCCGGCGCCGGCCTCGGCCTCGCCATCGTCGCCCGGGCGGCGGCGCTCCACCATGGGACCCTTACGTTACACCCGCAGGCGCCGCACGGCCTGCGGGTGGAAATCCGCTTTCCCAACGCGCTACACTAGCGGCCTTTCCGCAGCTTGACTCGCAGCGCGATCCCGCCATGGCACCTGCATCCAAAGTGAAGATCATCCGGACCCCCGCTCGGGCGCCGTCGCAGCTTCACGACTCGGCCGCTCCGGCGCACCCGCAACCAAAATATGCGCTGGGGGCGGCGGCGATCATGGTCGGCGCCTCGGTCAATTATTTCGGCGACCGCCTGCTCGGCGTGAAGCTCGAACTCTTCCACGGCATTTCGACGTTCAGCGTGGCGTGGGGGGTCGACCTGTTCCTCGTCCCCTTCATCGCCGGCCTCATCGTCGCCTGGATGTTCGGCCGCGGCGCCAAGTGGCTGGCATACGTCCCGGCGGCGATCGTGCGCGTGATCTCCTACCTGGAACTGAGCAACGGCTGGCTTCCCATCCCGCCCGACAATCGGCTGATTCCGATGGGCTGGTGGGGATTCTTCCTGATCCTCGCGATCGAGTCCTGCGTCTTCGGCGGCATCGGCGGCGAAGTCTTCATCCGCAAGATCTTCCACCGCGGCCCACAAGGCACGGCGGCGGCGGATCTTCCCAACCCCTGGATCCCGGTACCGCCGAGCAAGCCCCGCGGGCCGGAAGACCCGGCGAACCGCTAGCCTCCTGCACCCCGCATTTCTTCCTTCCGTAAGGGCAATCGGCAAGAATGGCTCGGAACGTAGTTCCCCCGACTCCTGAAGAACGGGCCCGTCGCGCACAGTTTCTCCACGCGACACTGATCACGTGCATCGTGCTGGCGTTCGTCGCCGGCAGCATCCACGTCATATTCCTGGGCTCGATACGCATGACCCAGATGCGCGACAAGGCGACCTACGATCTGCGCGACGAAGCCCACCACGAGCGGGCGGCAGGCGAGGACATCACCATCCACGAGAAGAGCGAGAAGATCGCGCAACTCGGGGAGACGGAGCGGGCCTACACCGTCGGCGAGGTGACCAACATGCTCTCGCACGAGCAATGGGTCGAACTCGACTCGATGGTGACCATTCCCGCCGGGACGTTCGAGATGGGCACCAACTATGCCCGTGCCGACGCGCAGGACAAGCCGATGCACAAGGTCTACCTGCCCGAGTACCGGATCGACAAGTACCTGGTCACCAACGTGCAGTACGCACGATTCCTCGCCGCCACCGGACACCGTCCGCCGTCGAACTGGAAGAACGGCAAGATTCCGGCCGGCGAGCTGCTGCGCCCGGTCACCATGGTCGACTGGTTCGATGCCGAGGAATATGCCCGCTGGGCGGGAGAGCGGCTGCCGACGGAAGCCGAATGGGAGAAGGCCGCGCGCGGCACCGACGGACGCCGCTGGCCCTGGGGCAACGTGATGGACCCCGCCCGGTTGAACACCTACTACAGCGCTGGCTCGACGACCGATGTCGACCATTACAAGAACGGCGTGAGCCCCTACGGCGTCTTCGACATGGCGGGCAACGTCGAGGAATGGGTGCAGGACGACTTCCTCCCGTATAAGGGATCGCATGCTCCGGCCGAGATCTTCCAGGGGCATCTTGCCGAAGGGCAGACCCCGGAGGACCGGGACATGAAGATCACCGAGTTCGTCCCGATTTACAACCGGCATTACAAGGTGCTGCGCGGCGGGTCGTGGAAGAGCGACCCGTTCTCCACCGCGACCTACCATCGCAACTACGACTGGCCCAATTACATGTCGGACTTTTTCGGATTCCGTTGCGCCACCAGCGCGGGCGGACCGAGGCGAGACCTCGATGCAAATCAATAAACTCGTGCGGCGCTGCGCCACCGCGGCCCCGGGCGCAGCGCTGTTGCCGTCGTCGGCGTTCGCGGCGGTCAACAGCTACCGCTTCATGCACGTCACGATCGAGACGCCGTGGCACATCTTCCTGTTCCTCATGATCGGGGTCTTCGCACCCTTCATTCTCATGATCGTGCTGATGTGGCGTTACTCCTTCGGCAAGAAAAAGCCACAAACCCCCAACCCGGCCGCGCGACAACCGACGGAAAAATGATGCTGCAGAAATGGATTGCGACGCTGCTGCTGGCGTTCGCCGTGGGTGCGATTTCCTGGATGCCTTCGCCCGCCTACGCGGCCGGAAACCCCACCGACCAGCAGGTGATGAGCGGGTTCTCGCCCGAGGTCCAAAGCCAGAACACGCTGGCGCCGCAGGTGTTCAACTCCAACGCCGACAACACCCGGCGCTGGGTGATGTTCGCGCTGGCCGTGCCCCTGCTCGTCCTGCTGCTGATCACCGGGGGACTCGGGATTTCGATGGGCCTGTATGGCAAGGACCTGTTCCTTCCGCACCTGATCTTCGCCGGGCTGTCGATCACGCTGGCGATCGCGCATGCGATCGTGGGGATCGTCTGGTTCCGACCGCATTTATAAGCACCCGGCCATCGCGACGGACAACCGCTTCAACCACGGCCGTGCCTGCGGTGGATGCCCGCGAGGATCGGGCTGCCCTCCCCATCGGGCACCGCCCGCGACCTTCCCGGCCGGTCGCAAAGCGAGCGGTTCGCTTCCGGGCGGAAGCGGGGCGTAACCCATGAACGCGACTGCGGCGCTCCTGTATTTCCCATGAACGCGACTGCGGCGCTCCTGTATTTCCTCAGCGGCGCCACCGGGCTTTGCTATGAGGTGCTGTGGGCCCGGATGCTGTCCGCCCAGTTCGGCGCCAGCACGTTCGGCATCGCCGCCACCGTCACGGCATTCCTGCTTGGACTCGGGATCGGCAGTCTGACCGCCGCCCGGGTCCGCGGCGCAGCACCCCGGTATGCGCTTCGTGCCTTCGCTGTCCTCGAAGGCACGGTCGCCCTCTATGCGCTCGCGCTGCCGGCGATCGTCGCCCACGGGGCGCCCCACCTGGAGTCCCTGGCGCCGATTCTCGATTTCGGGGAGTGGTCGGCGCTGCAGGGCGCGGTCGCCGTCATCCTGCTCGGTCTGCCGGCTGCCGCGATGGGTGCAAGCTTTCCCATGATCCTGCGCGCGCTGCCTGCGGCCCCCGCGACGCTCGGCCGCATCTACGGCGTCAACTGCCTCGGCGCCGCGATCGGTGCGTTGGGCAGCCTGTTCCTGCTGGCATCGCTGGGCTGGGCGGGCGCGCTCTACGCCGTCGCCGCCGTGAGCATGGCGGTTGCCGCCGGCGCCTGGATGCTCGCCGCCACCCTTGCGCAAGAGGAATTCGGGGGGGACGACCGTCGTCCGCCGGCGACGCAGCCGAGGCCCGTCCGCCTCCGCGACCAGTTCACCTATGCCGCCGTCGGCGCCGCCGCCCTCCTGCTCGAACTCGGCTGGACCCGCCTCTACGGCATGGTCATGCTGCGCACGGAATACGTCCTGGCGATCGTGCTCGCGGTCTACCTGCTCGGCACCGCCATCGGCAGCCTGATCGCCGCCCGTGCCGTCGCCCACCCCGCCGCAACGGTCTGGCTCGCCCGCCTGGTGCCGCTTGCCGCCGCGTCGGGCATCCTTGCGGGGCTCTGGGGCCTGCCGGCATTTTCGCTCTGGATCCAGCGCGCCCATTTTTCCTCGTTGCGGGAGGCCCTCGTCCTGCAGGCGCTGGCGCTCTGCGCCTGGATGCTGCCCACCACCGCCGCGCTGGGGGCGTGGCTTCCGTTGCTCGCGCGCCGCAGCGAACGCGGCGCCGCCTCCCCGCCGAATGCCCAACGCGACGCGCGCACCGCCGCCGCGCTCTACGGCGCCAACAGCCTCGGCGCCGCGATCGGTGCCGCGCTCACCGTCGCCGTCGCGATTCCGGCGATCGGCACCACCGCCTGCGTCGCCCTCGCCGCCGTCCTGCTCCTCGCGCTCGGCGCCCAACTCGGTGCGCCCCGCACCGCATTGGCCGCCCTTCCCTTCGCGGCGCTGGCCGCCTGGCCGGTACACCGCTTTCCCGCACCCGCACGCATGCTCAGCGACCCGGCGATGGTTGCCCGGGAGCGCTACCGCTACGAGGACGCCCTCACCTTCAACCAGGTCGCGGAGGGCACCGACGGCCAGCGCGTCCTGCTGACCGATCTGCAGCACATGGACGCCTCCTCCGATCCGGCCGCGGTGCGGATCCAGGCCGACCAGGCCCGCCTGCCGCTGCTCCTCCATCCCGCGCCGCGCAGCATCCTGTTCCTGGGCCTGGGGACCGGCGTTTCGGCCAGCGGCTCGCTGCCCTACCCGAATCTCGACCGTACTGCCGTCGAAATCTCCCCCGGATCGATCCATGCCGCGAGAACCTGGTTCGCACCGGTCAACGGCGGCGTCATGGACCGGATGCGGGTGGTGCACGACGACGCGCGCCATTTCCTGGCCGCGCAGACCCGCCGCTACGACGTCATCGTCGGCGACCTGTTCCACCCCGACCTCGCCGGCATGAGCAACCTGCTTTCCGTCGAGCAGTTCCGGCGGGCGCGCGACCACCTCGCTCCCGACGGCGTCTTCGCGCAGTGGATCGCCCTGAACCAGTTCGACCTGCCGTCGCTGCAGACGGTGCTGCGCAGTTTCCGGGTGGCGTTTCCCGACGCCCAGCTCTTCATCGACGGAATGCACATGGCCCTGGTCGGCACGCTGCGGCCGCTGCGCGATGCGCCGGCGATGGCCGCGAACCTCGCGGCGCTGGCGGCGAGCGGGCCGACGAGCGCCGAGGCTGCCACCGGCGGCGAGGGCGCCGACACCTGGCTGGGACGCTACTGGGGACCGATCACCGCGGCCATCGCGCCGCCGGGAGGGCCGGTGCAGAGCGAATCGCGCCCGGTCATCGAATACCTTCTGCCGCGGCTGCGGTACGCCCAGCAGCCGCCGCTGGCCAGCGTGCTGCGCGCGCTGCTGCGCCAGCGTCCTTCGGCGACGACGGCGGCGGCGGCGCTCGCCATCCCGCCCGCCGCACGGCAGAAATTTCTCGCTGCCTATGCGGGCACCGGGTACGTGACCCGCTCGTGGATTGCCGCCATCGCCAGCGATACCCCTGCACAGGACCGGGATACCCACCAGGCATACGACGCCAACCCGCGCGACCGATGGGTCGCGGAAGCCGTTGCCGACGAAATGCTCGCCGTTCTGGAGGAAAATACGGTGGTCCCGGCGCCCGATGCCGGGGCCGCGGCGCAGCCGGCGTTCGACCGCATTCGCGCGCAACTCGATCGGATCCTGCAGGTCGATCCGGACAACGTTGCGTCCCTGCGCGCGCTGTGGCATCTGGAACGGGCGAGCGGGCATCCCGCCGCTGCCCGCGCCGTATTCGCGCGCCTGCGCCGGGTGGCGCCGCTCGATTTGGAAGTTCGGAGTACGCTTAAAAAATGACGCAGCCCGTGACCCGATCCGCGCAAAGCGCGTTGAACGCCATCCCGGTCAAGACGATCGGCGCCGTCGGCGCCGAAGGACTTCTCCCGCCAACCCATTACCACCTCCGCCGGCGGCTGGTGCAGGCGCTCTCCCTCGCACTCATGGTCGTGATTCCCGTCACCGGCCTGTTTCGCTTCGATCCGATAGCCGGTGGCATGGTGGTGCTCGATCGCCAGATCTGGTTTTCCGATTTCTTCCTCGTCTTCGGCCTCTGGTTCTGCGTCGCGACGGCCATGGTGTTCCTGTACTCCATCGCGGGAACGGTCTTTTGCGGCTGGGTGTGTCCGCAGAACAGCATTTCCGAATGGGCCAACTTCCTCATGCGCAAGCTGCTCGGCCGGCGCGCCGAAGTCAGCATCGACGACGGTGCGCCGGTGCGGGTGACGGCATCGAAGGATCGCGCCGTCAACTGGGTCATCCTCGGCATCGGCTACCTGGTTGCGTCGATGGCCGTGGCACTGCTGCCGATGCTGTATTTCTGGCCCCCCGGTTCGGTGTGGTCGTTCATGACGCTGCACTCCGACCCCTCGCTCAAGTCGTCGCTGTACTGGATCTACGGGGTGTTCGTCCTGATCATCCTGCTCGACATCACCATCCTGCGCCACTACTGGTGCCGATTCGCCTGCGTCTACCGCGTCTGGCAGCACTCGTTCAAGACCCGCCAGACCCTGCACATCGCCTACGACAAGACCCGCGCCGCGGATTGCGAGGGCTGCAACTACTGCGTGACGCAATGCTTCATCGACCTCGACCCGCGCCGCACCGACATCTACGACAGTTGCATCAACTGCGGGGAATGCATCGACGCATGCAACCGGATGCATCAGAAGCAAGAGCTCCCGGGCCTGCTGCGATTCGAATTCGGCGAACGCCAGGGTGCTCCGGTGGCGGCTGCGGCCCGGCCGCGCCGCGGCCGCAAGGAGTCCACCGCCCCGAGCCGCAGCGCGGAGTACAGCCTGATGGGGCGCACCCGCTGGGCCATCCCCTTCACCGCCCTGGGCCTGGCGATGTTCTCCTGGGGACTGTGGACCTATCAGCCCTACCACC
>JAJXTQ010000119.1 GCA_021783685.1 Pseudomonadota bacterium
GCCCAAGACGCCGGCGGGAATGAGCAAGCTCATGGAAACGGCGGCCCGCCTCGCCGCACTCGAACCGGTCTACTTTTCGGTGACCTTCGGCGCCGGCGGGTCCACCCGCGAACGAACGCTGGAAACGGTGCTGGCCTTGATGCACGAAACCGGCATCGAGGTCGCGCCCCACCTGTCCTGCATCGGGGCCACGGCCGACTCCCTGCGCGACATGTTGCACCGCTACCAGGACGCCGGCATCCGGCGCCTGGTCGCCCTCCGCGGCGATCTGCCCTCCGGCATGGGCGATCCGGGCCCGTTCCGTTACGCGCGGGACCTCGTGCGCTTCATTCGCAGCGAAACCGGCGATCACTTCCACATCGAGGTGGCGGCCTATCCGGAGATCCATCCCCAGGCGAGCAGCGCGCGGGAGGATCTCGGACATTTTCGCGACAAGGTCGCCGCGGGGGCAGACGGGGCCATCACGCAGTACTTCTTCAACGCCGAGGCCTACGCACGCTTTGTCGGTGAAGTCGCGGCGATGGGCGTGGATGTGCCGGTCACGCCGGGCATCATGCCCATCACCAGCCACGCACAGTTGATCCGGTTTTCGGACGCCTGCGGCGCCGAGGTCCCCCGCTGGATCCGGCAACGGCTGGAAATCCTGGAAGCCGATGATTCGGCTCTCCGTGAATTCGGCAGCGACGTCGTCAGTCTGCTGTGCCGCCAGTTGCGATCCCGCGGCGCGCCGGGGCTGCACTTCTACACCCTCAACCAGGCGGATCCCGCGCTCATGATCTGCGACCGGATGCGATCGCCGTCCTTGACGACGTCAAATTCAACCTTTGCATTGACAGCGCCGATAATTCGGTAGGGTCTCCGACGACCCGACGACACCGATCCTGACAAGGCGCTGACAATGACATCCCTGGAATGGCTGATTCCCATGGGCGCACTGATGGCAGGCATCCCGCTGGGATGGGCCTTCAGTCGTGCCGCCGCTTCCCGCAAGGCCGCCCCCGACAGCGCGACAACGGCACGGGCAGACGATGCCAATCCGCGCTGGATGGCGATGTACGCGCTGGCCAACGGCAGCCGCGATCGAGCCGCGTTCATCCTGGAGCAGCACGTGGAGACCGCCCGCAACTACCACCCCGACGACTGGGTGATGCTGCTCGACATCCACCACGGCAGCGGGCATCGGGATCGGTTCGACGCCCTCGGCCAGAAATATGCGGACCGCTCTGGCACCGCCGCGCCCACGTTCAACGACTGGAAACAACTCTACCCCGACGGATCGGGGCTGAATCGCCGCCACCCGAAGTTGCTCGAGTTGTTCGGTGGATTGCCGGACCGCGAAGCGCAGCGCAAATTCCTCGCCAATCTGACCGCAGACAGCAACCGGCCCGGCCGCCCCGCCTTCACCTTGGCGGAAGCCGAGGAACTGCTGAAGCTGCGCGCGCGCCTCAATCCAAAGCCCACTCCCAGCCTGACGCTGACCCAGTCCCGCACGCTGGCGGTGGCGGACACTGCCGCGACGGGTGCGGTGCCGCCGATGCACTCGTCCGGAATCCAGATCCCGCCGCGCCCTCCTCTGGGCCGTACCGGCTCCCAGCCCGTCCAGCTCGCCACGCCGGCGCCGACGGCGAGCGATCCGCGGTGCGCACTGGAGCGACTGTTTCCGCGCATCGCCGACAAGATCGCCGAAACATGGCCGCGAGCGGATTGCGCGCGGTATATCGACTCTCTCCTCGTGGACACGCGCGGCGGCCGTCAGGGATTTCCGCCCGAGGTCGTCTCAGAGCTTTTCCTCCTGCATGCCTTGCTGGACGATCATCGCCCCAGTCAGCGCGATCGCTGGGATGGCTCGGTTCGCTAGCGACGCCCGCGCCACGCTGCCCTGACCGTTGCCGCTCGAGGCGCGGGGCAGGGATGCCGGGCCAAGGGGATCCGAGTCGGAAGCCCCCTCACCGATGCGGACAACCATCGACGAGCCCCCCGCAAGGATCTGACGCTTCCGCGCAACTACCGACCCAATGCAAACCGCTTCACGGGGTTACGCACGGCGCTCGATGGCCCCAAGGCGATGCCCCTCCGACCAACCCCTTGCAAGCCGCCTGTCGGGACGCTCTCTCGAAGGAAGCGCCAGCCTGAAACATTTCCTTCACACCACAGTACTACCCAGGAATTATCATGGCCCAGTCTCGACGAGGATTGCCCATTTTCTGCGTCAACCTGCACTAAATAGGTGCCGAGCCACGGAGCCGATTCGAACCAAGCTTTCTTCAGCACCCACACGGGATGGGTGTTCACACGCAGATCGCGCATCCCGGGGGCGGCTGGAGGACACAGGGGTATTCAAGGCACCGCTCTTGCTACCGATACACCGGTAGCACTCGCGGGATCGCCGCACAACGGCGTTTGCGGAACAGGAGCGACAAGCAATGGCAAAAGTCGTGTATTTCAACCTGCCGGGAGCGACGGGTCATATCAACCCCGCAGTCGGCATCGTGTCCGAGTTGATCCGTCGGGGCGAAAAGGTGATCTTCTACGCCGACCCCGCCGCCGCGGTGAAGTTTGCAGCCCTGGGCGCCGACGCCAGAGACTATCGCCAGTGGTCGAACTACGACCATCATCCCGACATCGCAGCCGACCTTGTAGCCATCGGCATCGAATTGTTCGAGATGACCGAACAGTGTCTGCTGGGACTGCTGCGCGAGCTTCAGGAAGATCGGCCTGACTACATCATCTACGATAGTTGCGCCCCGTGGGGGCCGATTCTGGCGGACCGGCTTGGCATCCCATCCATCAAGATCGTCACCCACATCCTGTGGACGACGCGGATGACGCTCGATCCCCGTCACTGGATGAATGTCGACGTGCTCTCCATGATTCCGCGCACCTGTCGACTCGAAAGCCAGATCCGCGCGGCCGGGCTGGCCATCGGCGTGCGTCGCCGTTTTCGGGACATGCTCGACAGTCTCGGCCTGCCGCGGCAAAGCCTGCTCGAGGACACCCTGAAGGTGTTTCGACGGCCCCGGGAACTGACCATCTGCGTCACCTCGGCGCAGTACCAGCCGTATTCGGCCCGGATGGGCGACCAAGTCCATTTCGTCGGCGCATCGGCCCCGGAGAATCGGGATGATCAAGCGTTTCAGCGCCGAGCCGATAGCGCGCAGCCCTTGATCTATATCTCTCTGGGCAGCGTCCACAACCAGAAACTCGATTTCTACCGGCAGTGCCTGTCGGCGTTTGCCGACCTGCCCTGCGAGGTCGCCATGTCGGTCGGCAAACAGACCGACATGGCCGAACTCGGCGATATCCCGGCGAACATCCACGTGTATCCCTGGGTGCCCCAGCTCAAGGTGCTCCAACAGGCCAGTCTGTTCATCAGCCATGGCGGCATGAACAGCATCAACGAGAGCCTGCTGTTCGGCGTCCCCCTGTTGATGGTGCCGCAGCAGATCGAGCAGGCTTACAGCGCCCGCCGCATCCAGCAACTGGGTGCTGGCCGCTGCCTGCGCCCGGGGCGGGTCACGCCGGCACGCCTGCGCGAGATGAGCAGCGCGATGCTGGCCGATGCGTCTTACCGGGAACAGGCGAAGGTGCTTGGTGAATCGGTGCGCGCCGGCGGGCACCAGCGCGCTGCGCAGTTGATCCTTCAACACATCCATGGCGCCGAACGACTCGGCCAGCGCGTGCTGGCGGCATGAGCCACACCCTGCACGGGACGGCCACCGGCCGTCCCGTCACTCACAGTGCCGCGATTGCGACTAAAATAATAAATTTGTTCAGGCGAGATCATCATGAAGTTACCGATCGATCCGGGGTTCCCCGCTCCCGGTGAAGATGGCCCGTTTCTGCCCCAACTCACCTCGACCGTTGCCAGGCCCGTGTTCATCATGGGGTTGCACCGCTCGGGCACGACGTTCCTCTACGACTCACTGGCGCGCTGTTTTCCATTGGCCAATCTCAGTCTGTACCACCTCTTCTATTACGACCGACTCCTGAAGAATCACGCCGAGGGCGGCGAGCACCGTGACCGTGATCGGCTGAACGCACTGTTTCGAGGACTGGGAATCACCGATCGCAAGCTCGATGCCGTGTATGTGGACGATCGCATGGTCGAGGAATACGGCTGGATGCTGCGCAACCACAGCTTCAGCATGAAAGTAACTTCACGCAACCAGTTGTTTTTGCATGAGGTGTGCCGAAAGTTGCAGGTCGTCACCCCCGGGGCCCAAGCCGTGTTGCTGAAGAACCCTTGGGACACGGGCAATGCCCGTAACATCCTGGAATGGTTTCCCAATGCACGATTCATCTACATTACGCGCGATCCCATCTACATCCTCAACAGCCAGATCAACGCCGCGATTTCCCTGCTTTCCGGGAGCCAGCCCTTCCAGACCCTGCTGGTCGACAACTTCAGGACCGTGTTCGGCAAATGCAGCCGGAGCGCCGTCTATGCCGGCTGGAAGCTGCTGCGGGGCGTCAAGGTGCTGACCGGAAACCGGCCTTTTGAAGCCGTCATTCGACCATTCGCGGCGAAGGCGGTCGAGCGGCAACTGGCAGCCTACTACCGCGATCTGGAAGAGCTGCCCCCCGAGAGCGTCTATGCGCTCGACTATCAGTCCTTCAACGAGCGTCCGCAGGATCATCTGCGAGCGTTGGCGGTCTTCCTCGATCTGCCGTTCGTCACGGATCCCGGCCAGATCCAGCCAAAGCCGCGCAAAGGTCATCTCAAGGGACCTCTTCAGGACTACGAGCCGCGCTTCATGAACCGCCTCAAGCAGCGAATCCCGCAACTGCTGCGTTCATCGCAACCTTGAGAAAATCGATGGCGGGCACATCGAGCGCCGACAATTCACGGCCATCGCGGCGCCGATGGCGCCGGGCCTTGCTGATGCTGTCGGTCATCATGGTGGTCGTCATCGTCGGGCGCCGGATCGGCGCGGACTTCACCGGGAACCGCATCGCCGATGTTCTGGACTGGATACGCAGTCATCATGCGGCCGTGTCTCCGTTCGGTCCGTTGGCGTTCTATGCCGCGGGCTCCGCCATTATCGTCGCCAACGTGCCGGCCATCGTCGTCATCGCCTGTGCCGCGGTGCTCTATGGCAGCGCCGGCGCGGCGGTGATGGGCATGGCCTGTCTGCTGACCGCGGCGGTCATCATCCACTCGGTCAGCCGGGTATACGGGCGCACGCTGATCGCGCCCCACCTCGAACGATTCCTGCCCATGCTCGAGCGTCACTTCGCACAGCGCGGACTGCACACCGTCGCGCTGGCGCGATTGATGTTCTTTGCCTTTCCGCCGAGCAATTGGGCCCTCGCCGTCATGAACATCCGGCTGCGCGACTATCTGTTGGGCACCTTCCTCGGCGCCATCCCGCATGTGATCATGTGGGCTTGGGCCGGTGTCGCGGCGGTGGACATGCTGAGCGGCCGGACGAGGTTCTCGTGGAGCGACCCCGGGGTATGGGGTCCCCTCGCCGCAGGCACCGCCCTGACCGCCTTGAGCGTCCTGCTGCAGCGTCGCACCCGCCGCCCTGCGGCTTGACCCCGCGCGAGGCCTGGGCGAGTCTGGACACTGGCCATTGAGCGAGTCCTTTCCCCATGAGCCATCCGGTCCACACCAACCGCCTGATCCACGAAAGCAGCCCCTACCTGCGGCAGCACGCTCGCAACCCCGTCGACTGGTATCCCTGGGGCCCTGAAGCGCTCGATCGCGCCACCCGGGAAGATCGCCCCATCCTGCTCTCCATTGGTTACTCGGCCTGCCACTGGTGCCATGTGATGGAGCGCGAATCCTTCGAGGATCCGGAAACGGCCGCCCTGATGAACGGCCTTTTCATCAACATCAAGGTGGATCGGGAGGAACGCCCCGACCTCGATCGGCTCTATCAACTGTCCCATCAGATCCTGACGCAGCGCGGCGGCGGCTGGCCGCTGACCGTCTTTCTGACCCCGGACGATCACGTGCCGTTTTTCGCCGGGACCTATTTCCCACCCGAACCGCGACACGGCCTGCCCGCTTTTCGCGAATTATTGAACCTTCTGTCGCGTTTCTACCGTGAGCGCCGCGCGGACATTCGGGCGCAGAATCTGGAACTGAAAGCCATCCTCGATGGGCTGAACCCCTCTCCGGCTGCAACCGCGCTGGACGAAACGCTGCTCACGGAGTGGGACGCCGCCATGGCGCAATGGCAGGACTCCGAACACGGGGGCTTCGGCCACGGCGCCAAGTTTCCGCATGTCCCCGCGTTGTCCCTGTTATTGCGCCGCCTGCCGCCGCAAACAGGCCCTGCGCACCTGGATACGCCATACACCTTCCTGCGCAACAGCCTCGATGTCATGGCGCTGCGCGGCTTGTGGGACCATGTCGGCGAGGGATTTTTTCGCTACACGGTCGACCCGGCGTGGCAGATCCCGCATTTCGAGAAGATGCTCTACGACAACGCCCTGTTGCTGGCGCTGTACAGTGATGCCTCGGTCGTCTTCGTCGACAGCTTCTA
>JAJXTQ010000120.1 GCA_021783685.1 Pseudomonadota bacterium
CCGCTACGCCCACAAGATTCCGTTCATCATGAAGTTCAACCACAACGAAATCCTGAGCCTGCCGGTGCAGTACGATCAGACCCTGTTCGCCAGCGTCGATCAGGCGTTCGACATGGGCGCCATCGGCGTCGGGGCGACGGTCTATTTCGGCGCTCCCGAGTCGCGGCGGCAGATCCAGGAAGTGAGCGCGGCCTTTGCCCGCGCCCATGAACTCGGCATGGTGACCATCCTGTGGGCCTATACGCGCAACAACGCCTTCAAAAAGGACGGCGTCGACTACCATCTTTCCGCGGATCTCACGGGACAGGCGAACCACATCGCCTCGACCATCGGCGCCGACATCGTCAAGCAGAAGATGGCCGAGAACAATGGCGGCTACAAGGCGATCAATTTCGGCAAGACGCATGAGAAGGTCTACACCGAACTGACCACCGATCACCCCATCGACCTGGCACGTTACCAAGTGGCCAACTGCTACATGGGCCGCTGCGGGTTGATCAATTCGGGCGGTGAATCCGGCGCCAACGACTTTGCTCAGGCCGCGCGCACGGCCGTCATCAACAAGCGCGCCGGCGGCATGGGGCTGATCTCCGGCCGCAAGGCGTTCCAGCGTCCGTTTGCCGAAGGCGTCAAGCTGCTCAACGTCATTCAGGATGTCTATCTCGACGCCAGCGTGACGATCGCCTGAAGCCCGAGGTCGCTCCACCAAAAAGGCCGGGATCACCCCGGCCTTTTTTCATGGAACGCGAGGCTGCCGCGCCGCCGGGCCTCATATCACTGCCCGAGGTGCTCGCCGATCAAGCGCGCCTGGCGGTCGTGCTCGGCTTGTCCGCGGGGCCCGCGGATCAGCTGGATGGGTTTGGACACGATCTGGCCCAGCAGCCCGGCCAGATCGCCCCGCCGGCGCGGCAGGACATGAAAATGACAATGGGGCACGGTCTGATGGGCGGCCCGACCTTCGTTGATGGCGAAGTGGATCCCGTCGGGCGCGAGGGGGCTGCGCCGGAGGGCCTGGGCCACCCGATTCGCTGTCTCCAGCAAGTGGGAACGCAACGCCGGCGACAGATCCGCCAGTGTTTCGCCGTGGGTGCGCGGAATCACCAGGACATGTCCGGGGCGCAGCGGGAATGCGTCCATGAAGGCGATGCACTGATCGTCCTCCGTCACCCGGCTGGAGGGCAGCTCGCCGGCGACGATGCGGCAAAAGATGCAATCGGCACTGCGAGCGGAGGCGGTCCGGTTCATGCGGTGGCCGGGCCTTCATCATGGGGGTCGATGGCCACCAGCAGATCGCACGGAATCTGCCCCAGCAGGCTCTTTCCGACCGACCCGCCCCACCACCGGGCCAGTGCGCCGCGATGGCGATGGCCCACGACGATGAGGTCCGCGCCATAGTCGCGGGCCACGGTGCCGATGCGCTCGACCGGCTCGCCGAATTCGATGCGCGTCTGCACGGCAAGCCCCATGGCCACCATATCCCGCGCGCCCTCGTCCAGCGTCTGGCGCGCCGGCGCCTCGAGGGCATCGGTCATTTCCGGGGTGACGATGGTCTCGGCCATGGCCAGGCCCGTGGGAATGCCGACCACGGCGAGCAGACACACCTCGGCTCGGCACAGCCGGGCCAGTTCGGTGCCCTGGTGCAGTACGGCGCGGCCCTCCGGGGAGCCGTTATACGCGAGCAGGATCCGGCGATACATGAGACACCTCCCGGGTGCGGCCCATCAGCCAGGCCGGGCCGATGGCCACGAGGAAAACCACCGCGACGAGTATAAAGCCTTCGCGGTAGGCCCAGGTATTGGCCTGGGCGTAGACCACCCGGCCGAGAAAGTCGGCAGCGTAACCCTGGCCGAGATCCCCTGACGCGCCGCCCGCCCGCGACAATTCGCCGAGCCGATCCAGCAGTGCCAGGGCGTTGGCGTTGCCGGGCGATTGCGTGGCCGTCATGGCGTCGACCATGAAGGCCGTGCGCCGCTCCATGAACACGGTGAGCAGATTGACACCCAGGGCGCCGCCCAACTGGCGCAGGAAGTTCACGGTTCCGGAGCCCTGGGCGATTTTTGCGGGAGGCACCGCCCGCAGCGCCCCGGCCGTCAGCGCCGGCATGACCAGCCCCAGTCCGATCCGCCCCAGGGCAATGGCGAAGGCCAGGAAGGCAAAGGCCGTGTTGGCGTCCACGTCGTGCAAGAGCCAGAACGACAGGGCAAAGATGCCAAGGCCCGCGATCACCGGGTAGTGCGGCTGCAGGCGGTCGGATAGCTGGCCGGCCACCGGAAAGATCACGGCCAGCACCAGCCCGGCCGGCATGAGCAGCAGGCCGGAACGGGTGGGCGTATACCCTTGGATGGTCTGCACGAAGACCGGGATGAGGTAGGTCGAACCGAACAGGCCTGCGCCGTAGATGATCGTGACGGCGGCGGCTGCCGAGAAACGAGCGTTCTTGAACAGGCTGAAATCCAGCAGTGGCTGGGGGTGGCGGCGTTCCCAGGCGATGAGGCCGCACAGGCAGGTGGCCGAGAACAGCAGCGTCAAGCCCGTCGGGATCTCGTTCCAACCCCAGCGTTGGCCGTTGGCCAGCGCGGTCAGGAGGGGGAACAGCGTGGCCACGATCAGCAGCAGACCCATGCTGTCCAGTCGTGGCCGGGCCGCGCGGGCATCGGTGCCCGGCAGCAGCAGGCTGGCCAGCCCCATGCCGATCAGGCAGAACGGAAGGGTCATGAAGAACACGTAACGCCAACTGAGGTTGTCTACCAACAGACCGCCGATGGTCGGTCCCAGCGCGGGGGCGAGCACCACGCCGATGCCGTAGATGCCCATCGCCTGGCCGCGCTTTTCCGGTGGAAAGACACTGAAGATCACCAGCATGGCCAGCGGCTGGGTCAGGCCGGCCGCGCCGCCCTGCAGGATGCGCGCGAAGATCAGCGTCTGTTCGTTGGGGCTGAGGCCACCGAGGATGGAGCCGGCGGTAAAGATCCCGATGGCGATCAGGAAGGCGCCGCGCTGGCCGAAACGCCCGACCATCCAGGCGTTGGCCAGCATGGTCGAGGTCATGGCGGCAAGAAATCCGGTCGACATCCACTGGGCCTGGGTGGCGCTGATGCCGAAGGCGCCCATGATGTCGGGAATGGCCACGTTGACGATGGTGGAAGAGAGGACGGTCGAAATGGTCCCCGTCATGACGGTCAGCGTCGCCAGCCAGCGGTAGGCCGCGCCGTAACGGGCACTCAGGCGTTCCAGATCGGAGGCTTCAGTGTTCAATTGCGACTTCCACCATCATGCCCGGCCGCAAATCCGTGGCAGGCGGATCGAGCGCGATGCGAATGGGGAGGCGCTGCGTGATCTTGGTGAAATTTCCGCTGGGGTTGGGGTTGGGGATCAGCGCGAACTGACTGGTCGCGGCCTGACCCAGATCGCTGACGCGCCCGGTGAGGCGCAGGCCGGGATAGGCATCGACCCGTATCTGCGCGCGCGATCCGAGCCTGATGTCCGCGATCGCGGTCTCCTTCACGTTGGCCTCGACCCGGATGGTGGCGGGGTCATGCATCAGCAGGAGGCGTCGTCCCGGTACTGCATACTCCCCGGCATGGGCAAACGTCTCGTCGACGACGCCGTCCACGGGGCTGCGTAAGGAGAGTTTGGCGAGCCGGATTTCCTGTTGGGCGAGCGTGGCGCGTGCCTGTTCGCGGGCGGCAGCGAGTTCGGCGACCTGCTGTTCCAGCACGGCGACGGTCTGCGCGCTGGCCTGGGCCTGGGCTACACCGGCCTGTGCCACCTTGAGCTGGGCGCCGGCCTCCCGGACCGCCTGTTCTGTCGCCGCGCGTTCATGCACCGTCTGATCCCAGCTCTGCACGCTGATGACGTGATCGGCGACGAGCGCGTCGGCCCGCTCGGCGTTGTGTCGGGCCAATTCCTCGCGCGCCTGCACTGCCGCAAGGCTGGCGCGAGCGCTCTCGAGCCGGGATCGCGCCGCCTCCGTATCGGCCTCGACGGCGCTGCGCTGCTGGTTGATGCGGGCCATCAGGGTTTCTCGGCTGGCCTCGAGTCGGGTCAGCGCGGCGCGGCTCTCCGCCACGGCTGCCTTGCTTTCGCCGTCATCGAACTGGACCAGCAGGTCGCCCGCAGCGACATGTTGACCGGGCGTGAGGTCCAATTGCGTGATGCGTCCGGGCAGTTCGCTGCTCACCGTGATCATGTCGGCGGCGACACGGGCGTCATTGGACTGAACCACCGTGAATTGCCGGTGCAGCCAGAGGGCGACGGCCACCGAAAGGCACAGGACGAGAACGATGATCGTCAACTGCGCGAGCCGGCGTCGAGGGGGTGATGCGAGCGGGTTCATCATGGCGCACGATCCTGCGGGGCGGAAGAGCGGTGTCCGGCAGCGGCGTGGGCTGCATTACGCAAAACGCGATCCAGGGCAGACAGCAGGTGATCCAGAACGCTGTCGTCGATTCCATCGAGCAGTTCGGTGCGCAACGCGTCGGCAATGGCGTCGACCTCCTGCATCGCCACGGCGCCGTCGGGAGTGAGAATCAGCCGCTTGGCGCGCCGATCTTCCGGATCGACGTGGCGTTCGACCAGGCCGCGCGACTCCAGATCATCGAGAATCCGCACCAGACTGGCTCCTTCGATCCCGATCGATTGCGCCAGCGCGGTCTGCGAAACCCCGTTTCCCAGACGATGCAGATGGAGCAGTGCCAGCCACCGCGCCTGGCTAAGGCCGGTGTCGCGCAGCCGGTCGTCGAGCAACTGGCGCCAGCGCCGGGCGGTTTCGGCGATGCGCATGCCGATGCGAGCATGGTGAGTGTCCATATCATTAGTTTGCTAATAATTTGGCAATTATTCAAGCGGGACCTTGGCGACCGCGATGAAGGGCCGATGCCCTTGCGTCATTGCTTCGTTCCATCACTGCCGCATGTGTCGCCCAATCACGACGAATTTCTGTTCATTCATGGTCGATTGTCAGTGCGTTGATCAATGATCTTGATTGACGATTTGATGACGGATTCGGCTTCATGTGTTTGAGCTTGCCCTGCGGCGGGGGATGAACTAAGCTCCGGCGACAAAAACCAATAAGTGCTTCAGTGAAAAGGGGCGATTCGGGGGCTTACTGTTTTCGGATGACATTCAGGCGGAGGATTACACCATGACAGCATGGGCGCTGCTTTCATCTCCTTTTCATTACGTAAAGTTCTTCTTCCCATTGTTCCTTGTTTCATTTTCCCTTTATGGGTTGATTCACGGCGCGACACCCGGATGGAATCTGCTGTGGGTGATCGGCGGATTGATCGTTCTGGAGTTTTCCCTCGGGGAAACCGAGTACAACCACGACTATCGGCGCCCCGCCATATTTGTCGCGATGATGTACTCTTATATCCTCGTGACGCTGTTGTTATATCTCACCTTCATATGGGTCTTGGCTTTCCATTTCGGTGGCCGTGACCTGTTTGGCCTCTCGGAAGTCGTTTATGCGCTGACGCATGCCGACATGAAGCTGGCTCACGCCGGCGAGGGGACGGGCAGCCTGATCTTCTATACGCTCATGGTGGGGACGGTCGGGGGCGCCGGTGCCATCGGGCTGGGTCACGAACTGAGCCATCGCACACGCGAGCCGCTCGCCACGTTCATCGCCCGCGTGGCCGGTATCCCTGCGGCGTTCACTTACTACGCCATCGAACACGGGCCGGGGCACCACATCACGGTGGCGACGGACGACGATTCCAGTACGGCGCTGCGCGGGGAGTCGCTCTACCGGTACTTCCTGCGGACCATGCCGCGCGACTACCGCATGGCCTGGGACATCGAGACCGATCGCATGCGGCGCTTGGGCTTGAGCAGGTTCTCATGGAAAAACCGCCTGCTGCACGGGTGGGCCGCCGAGGCTGTGCTGTTTCTGGCGGTCGCCTGGGTGGCCGGTTTCATGGGGCTGGTCGTCTTTGCGCTGGCGGCGTTCTGGACCCATTTCGCCTACAAGCTGGCGACCTACGGGCAGCATTACGGCATTACGCGGGTGCCGGGTTCGGAGGTAAAGCCGCACCATGCCTGGGATTGCGCCAACCGCCTCGACTTCTGGCTGCTGGCCGGCGGGTCGCGACATACCCACCATCATCTGGACGGTTCGGTCGAATTCTGGAATCTCCGGAATATCGACGGCGCGCCGCGGCTGCGATTCGGCTATCTGGTGACCATCCTCGCCGGCATCATCCCGCCGCTGTGGTACAGACTTTCCACACCGCAGTTGATCGAATGGGACGAGAAATTTGCGACACCCCGCGAGCGCGCCCTGGCCGATCAGGCCAATGCCCGGAGCGGCATCCCGGCACTCATGGCGCGATCGTCGTCGGCAGGGTCCTGCTTGGCGGAATCAGTCTGATCGGTGGCCTTGCGCCGACTCTCGCGGGTCGGCGCAAGGTTCGCACGCTCTATCTCCGCAGGCATGCCCGCCGACCGGCGGGCGATCCGGGCGGCCGTGTACGACGGCCGCATCCTCGATCCCG
>JAJXTQ010000121.1 GCA_021783685.1 Pseudomonadota bacterium
GGGAGCGCTGGCTGGTGTTCAACAAGGACGACCTGCTGCCGGAGCCGGATCGTGTCGCGCGGGTTGCTGCGCTGACCCGGGCGCTGGGCTGGTCGGGACCGGTATTCGTCGTCTCGGGGGCGACCGGCTGCGGTGTCGGGGCTTTGTGTGACGCCTTGTTCCAGCGCCTGCAGGCGCTCAAAGGTGAGTCGACGGACCCGGAAAGTCCGCCGGCGCCGGTGCCCTATGATCCGACCCGGAGTTGAGTCGAATGCGGCGCAGGCGCTGCGGGAGTCTCCGCCCGTGACGGGGATGAGCGCGCCCGAGCCTGCAGGCGCCGGATGGCAGCGTTGGGGAGTCGGTCGATGAAGGATCGCGTGGGGCTGGGGCAGAGTCGGCGTTGGGTGGTCAAGGTCGGCAGCGCTCTGGTGACCGACAATGGGCGGGGGCTGGATGAGTCGGCGCTGGCCGGTTGGGCGGCCCAGATCGCGGCGCTACACGGGCAGGGCAGGCAGGTCTGTCTGGTGTCCTCGGGCGCCGTGGCCGCCGGCATGCAGCGACTCGGCTGGACCCGCCGGCCGCAGGCCTTGCATGAATTGCAGGCCGCCGCGGCGGTCGGACAGATGCGACTCATCCAGGCCTATGAGACCGAGTTTGCGCGCCACGGCCTGCACGCGGCGCAGATCCTGCTGAGCTATGCCGATCTCACCGACCGCCAGCGGCATCTCAACGCGCGCAGCACGCTGAAGACCCTGCTCGCGCTCGACACCATCCCCATCATCAACGAAAACGACACGGTCAGCACCGACGAACTGCGCTTCGGCGACAACGACAGCCTCGCCTCGCTGGTCACCAATCTGGTCGAAGCTGAACTGATGGTGATCCTGACCGATCAGGAAGGCCTGTACGAGCGGGATCCGCGCAACGATCCCGAAGCCCGGCTGATTCAGGAAGGGCGCGCGGGCGACGCCGAGTTGCTGGCCATGGCGACGCCGACGCCCGGCGCGCTGGGCCGGGGGGGCATGTTCACCAAGCTGACGGCGGCGGCCCGGGCGGCGCGCAGCGGTGCCGCGACCGTGATCGCCAGCGGCAGGCATCCCGAGGTGTTGCTGCGCGTCGCGCGCGGGGAAGCGGTGGGCACGCTCCTGCATCCCGCCAGCGAGCCTCTGGCAGCCCGCAAGCAGTGGATCAACGGCCACCTCCAGGTGCGCGGCGAACTGGTGCTCGATACCGGCGCGGTGCGAGTGTTGCGGGAGGCCGGGCGCAGCCTGTTACCGGTCGGCGTGACGGCCGTGACGGGACATTTCCGGCGCGGGGACGTGGTCCTCTGTCGGGGCCCGGATGGTGTCGAGGTGGCACGCGGGCTGGTCAACTACAGCGCCGAGGAATGCCGGCACATCCAGGGGCAGCCCAGCAGCCGCATCGCGGAACTGCTGGGCTATCTCGACGAGCCGGAACTCATCCACCGGGACAACATGGTGGTGAGCTGAGCCCGATCGACGCGCCGGCGACGTTCGGGTTGAGGATGACGGTGCCCAGCCGTCGGCTGCGGGACAAGCCGAAGCTGGGGCGGCGCCGCTGCGCTCAGGTGGCAGCGACGAACAGGCCGACCACGCAGGCGAACCCCGCGGCCCACACCAGACTGCGCAGTGTCGCCAGATCGGCGAGGTACACCGCGCCATAGATGCACCGGATGATGACGAAGGCGACGGCCAGCGTGTCGATCGTGCCTTGGGCGGCGCCGGCCTGATGCGCGATGATCACGGCGGCAGCAAACGGCGGGAAGGCTTCATAGCCGTTCTGCTGGGCCCAGTTGGCGCGCTGCCGCCAGCCGGTCTGGGTTTCCAGATAGTTGCGCACGGCAGCGTTGTCGAAGCCCTTGCCGCCGGCCTTGGCCAGCGTGGACATCAGCATGGGGATGATGGCGGCGATCAGCACGCACCAGTAGGCGGTCGTCATGCGAGGTTCTCCTTCCATGGGGGAGCGGGGATCGCTCCGGTGGCCCAATGGTAGCCGAACTGCATGGCGGCCGAACGGTGTCGCGAGCGTTGCCACGGGCGAAAAAAACCCCGCATCGAGCGGGGTCTTTCGGGCGCCTGTCTGGGATCAGCTGGCGCTGGATTGGCTCAGCGCCTTGAGGCGCTTGTTCAGGCGACTCTTGTGGCGGGCCGCCTTGTTGCGGTGGACGAGGCCCTTGTTGACCATGCTGTCGATGACGGGAACCGCCACGGCGAACTGTGACTGGGCGGTAGCCAGATCACCGCCTTCGGCCGACTTGATCACTTTCTTTATCGCCGTGCGCATGCGCGTCTTGTGGCTGATGTTGCGCTGGCGCGCGTCTTCAGCCTGTCGTGCCCGCTTTTCGGCCTGCTTGGTGTTCGCCATCGTCTCTCTGTCCGCTTGCAATGGGGATGAACGGCGGAAGTCCCACCGAGTGAAAGGAGCGAATCATGCGTCAGGGGGTGGCGAATGTCAAACCGGGAAAGGGCGGCCGGCGTCCCATGGCGGCGGCGAATCGCGATCGCTACCATGGCTGCCTTCCGCCGGACCGGCGGCCCGGCTGCAGACGGTAGAGGCGCGTTGCCATGGCTCATAGTCTGATGCGATCCACGGCGGTGGTCAGCGCGATGACGCTGCTCTCGCGCGGTTTCGGCTTCGTGCGCGATCTGCTCATGGCGCGGGCGTTCGGTGCCGGCCCGGCGATGGACGCCTTCTTCGTCGCCTTCAAGATCCCGAATTTCCTGCGCCGCCTGTTCGCCGAGGGTTCGTTCTCGCAGGCCTTCATTCCCGTGCTGGCCGAGCGGCGGGCCGAGGGCGATCTGGCAGAGGTGCGCGCCTTTGCCGATCGTGTGGCCGGCACGCTCGGCGGCATCCTGCTCATCGTGACCGTGCTCGGGGTGGTCCTCGCGCCGGTGCTGATTTTCCTCTTCGCGCCCGGTTTCGATGGCGCCCACGGTCAGCGTGAACTGGCCATCAGCCTGTTGCGCATCACTTTCCCCTATCTGCTGTTCATCTCGCTCACCGCGTTCGCGTCCGGCCTGCTCAACACCTACGGGCAGTTCGCAGTGCCGGCCTTCACGCCGGTGCTGCTCAACCTTTGCCTGATCGCGGCGACCTTGTGGGTGGCGCCGCGCATGGCCGAGCCCGTCTATGCGCTGGCCTGGGGGGTGTTCATCGCCGGTGCGGTGCAGCTCGCCTTCCAGTTGCCCTTCCTGGCACGCCAGGGCCTGCTGCCGCGGCCGCGCTGGGGCTGGCACTATCCGCCGGTGCGGCGCGTGATGACGCTCATGGTGCCGACGCTGTTCGGTTCCTCGGTGGCCCAGGTCAATCTGCTGATCGATACGCTGATCGCCTCCTTTCTCGCGGTGGGCAGCGTGAGCTGGCTCTATTACGCCGACCGGCTGATGGAGTTTCCGTTGGGGGTGTTCGGCATCGCGCTCTCCACCGTGATTTTGCCGCACCTGTCGGCCCGTCATGCCGCCGCCGACCCGGCGCACTTCTCGACGACGCTCGACTGGGCCCTGCGCTGCGCCCTGCTGATCAGCCTGCCCGCCGCCGTGATGATGGGCGTCATTGCGCATCCGCTGCTGGCGACCCTGTTTCACGGCGGGGCATTCGAGGGGCACGACGTGGCGATGTCCGCGGCGGCGCTGTCCACCTACGGCCTCGGGCTGACCGGCTTCATCCTGGTCAAGGTGCTGGTGCCCGGCTATTACGCGCGCCAGGACACCCGCACGCCGGTGCGGATCGGGCTGATCGCCATGGGTGTCAACACCACGCTCAATCTGCTGTTGCTCATTCCCGCGCTGCAGCGCAGCCTGCCGGCGCCTCATGCCTTCCTGGCCCTGTCGACCAGTCTGGCGGCCTATCTCAACGCCTTGCTGCTCTATCGCGGCCTGCGCGGCGCCGGGGTCTACACGCCCAGCCCCGGTTGGCCGCGGTTTCTGATGCGCATGGTGCTCGCCAACGGCGCGATCGGTGCGGGCCTGTGGCTCTGGGTGCCAGCGGCTTCGTATTGGGTCGCCATCGCCGGTCGTGAGCGTCTGTTGGCGCTCGGCGTGGTGTTGACTGCGGTGGCGCTGGCCTATCCCGCGCTGCTGTGGATTCTGGGCATGCGGCCGCGACATTTCCGTATGCCCGCCGAGGCGGCGGTGACAAGCGCGGCCAAGACTTTATAATCAAGCCCTTTCGCTGCAGGCCGGCCATGGAACTGATCCGGGGTGTCCACAATCTGCGTCCGTCGCACCGCGGTTGTGTGGCCACGATCGGCAACTACGACGGCGTCCACCTGGGCCATCAGGCGGTGCTGGATCAGGTCCGCCATCTGGCCCGGCCGCGGGGGCTGCCCGTCACCGTCGTGACGTTCGAGCCCTCGCCGCAGGAATATTTCGCTGCAGAAGGGGCGCCGGCACGCCTCAGCCGGCTGCCGGAGAAGCTCGGCGAGCTGGCGGGGGCGGGCGTCGACCGGGTGTTGTGCCTGCGCTTCGACCGGGCCTTGGCGCAGCTCTCGGCGACCGCGTTCGTCGAGCGTCTGCTGATCCAGGGGCTGGGCGTGCGGGAACTCGTCGTCGGCGATGATTTCCGGTTCGGACGCGGTCGCGAGGGGGATTTCGCTTTGCTCCGCCGCATGGGCGAGCAGGCCGGCTTCGGTGTGCACCGGACCCTGACCTTGAGCGTGGACGGCGAGCGGGTGAGCAGCAGCCGCATCCGCGCCTGTCTGGCGGCGGGCGATCTGCGCCAGGCGAGGCAGTTGCTGGGTCGCCCCTACAGCCTGTGCGGGCGCGTGGTGCACGGCGAAAAATTGGGCCGCGAACTGGGCTTTCCCACGGCCAACCTGCCGGTGCGCCGGCGCGTGAGTCCCCTGCGCGGCATCTTCGTGGTCCAGGCGCAACTCAGCCACGGCGCGGTGCGGCCCGGCGTGGCGAGCCTTGGGACCAGACCGACCGTCAACGGCCGGGAAACCCTGCTCGAAGTGCATATGCTGGAGCCGGCCGGCGACCTCTACGGCCAGCGCATGCGCGTGTTTTTCCTCAAACATCTGCGCGATGAACAGCGCTTTGCGTCTGTCGACCTCATGCGCGAGCAGATCGCCCGCGACGCGCAGGCGGCGCGTGACTATTTCAGCCAACCCGGCTGGGCCGAATGACCCGGTCGACCGAGAGACCCATGGATTACAAGCAAACGCTCAATCTGCCCGGCACCGATTTTCCCATGAAGGCCGACCTCGCCCGGCGTGAGCCGGCGCTGCTGGCGCATTGGCAGCAGACCCGGCTCTACGAGAAGGTCCGTGCGGCGCGCGCGGGCCGGCCGCGCTTCGTCCTGCACGACGGCCCGCCGTATGCCAACGGCGAGATCCATATCGGCCATGCGGTCAACAAGATCCTGAAGGACATCATCAACAAGAGCCGTCTGCTGGACGGCCTCGACGTCCCCTACGTGCCGGGCTGGGACTGCCATGGCCTGCCGATCGAGCTGGCGGTGGAAAAGGCGCAGGGCAAGCCGGGCGTGAACGGCGCGCGGGACTTCCGCCGCGCCTGCCGGGCCTATGCCGAGGCCCAGGTCGCCCGCCAGCGCGAGGATTTCATCCGGCTCGGCGTGCTCGCCGACTGGGCGCATCCCTACCTCACCATGGATCCGGCCTACGAGGCCGACATCGTGCGCGCCCTGGCCCGCATCGTCGCCAACGGCCATCTGCAGCGCGGCGCCAAGCCGGTGCACTGGTGCGTCGATTGCGGCTCTGCGCTGGCCGAGGCCGAGGTGGAATATGCCGAGCACCAGTCGCTCGCCATCGACGTGCGCTTCCCCTGCCCGGAGCCGGAAGTGCTGTTCGCGCGACTGCAGCACGCGCCGGAGGGCAAGGGCGCGGGGCCGGTTTCCGTCGTGATCTGGACCACCACGCCCTGGACGCTGCCCGCCAACCAGGCCGTGGCGGTGCATCCCGAGCTGGATTACGTGCTGATCGAGGTGGAGGGCGCGCGCGGCCGCGAGCGGCTCGTGGTGGCCCAGGCCGAGGTCGACGCCGTGCTGGCGCGCTGGGGCATCGAGCACCATCGCGTGCTGGCCTATGGGCCGGGCGCGGCGCTGGAGGGTATGCGGCTGCGGCATCCCTTCCAGGCGCGCGAAGTGCCCGTGATCCTGGCTGATTTCGTGACCACCGGCACCGGCACGGGCCTCGTGCACATCGCCCCCGCGCATGGCCCGGACGACTATGCGGTCGGGCAGCGCTACGGTTTGCCGGTGGACAATCCGGTGGGGCCGGATGGCCGTTATTTCGCGGATGTTCCCGATCTGGCCGGCACGCCCGTCCTCACGGCGCACGACGCCGTGCTCGAGCTGCTCAAGACCGCCGGCACGCTGGTGCACGTCGAGCGGCTGCGGCACAGCTATCCGCATTGCTGGCGGCACAAGACGCCGGTCATCTTCCGCGCCACGCCGCAATGGTTCATCGCCATGGACGCCGCCGGTCTGCGCGATACGGCCTTGAGCGAGATCGCGCGGGTGGCCTGGTTGCCG